>NZ_JAYMEI010000020.1:0-68942 GCF_037029365.1 Leeuwenhoekiella sp. CH_XMU1409-2
ATCTGTGTAGGTGTGAATTTGCTTCGTCTCATACTGTTTAAAATTAAGAATTATTACACTTCTAAACAGTTCGGTTTGAAGGGAAGCTTACAAATGACTTTAAAAAATTTTTGATTCCTGAATTTTATGAAGAATGCAATCTTTTCTCAACCGAAATAGATAGCATTTTAGGAAACACTATATATCTGACTTCGGACTTGGCTGTTCCTGATTCGGACAATCAATGGAGAGTTTGGTATTCTATTAAAATAAATAATAACCGACTTGGGGAATTAGAAATCAAAGAAACAGATTATGTCGGATTATAAAACTGTTTGTTAACAATATATAACCGCAATTACGGAGGTTCGACCACGTCCGAATCCACTCGGAATTGCTAACGTCTATGTTTAATCTCAAAATTAGTTAACTTTAAAAACTGTTATTGATGTTTATACGAGACCGTTGTGCGTAACTAATGGAAAACATATTCATAAATAAAATAAAAGGGCCAGAAATAAAATGGCGCACAATTGTCTTGAATCTGGTATTAATCATTTTAATATCAACATTGCCCATCCTTTTAATCAATTTTCTTATAGAAGGAAAAATCGAAATCAAACTTATTTTATTAATCGTTATTATCCTGGCTGCACCTTTCAGGTTGATTTTTCTAAAAAATGTGGTTTCAATCCAATTTGATAGTAATAGTCAGACATTAATTATCAATCAAAAAAACGGCTTTGAGGTTCCCTATTCTAAAAAATTAAACTTAGAAGAAACCGATTTAAGTCCAATCACTGAGAACAAAAATGAACTAGAATTTGATCTATTAGGTAAAAACAAATTTATTAGAATTGGATCAAATCAAAGAGGAATTGCTAAATCAGATGTTATATCCATTCATAATTACCTACAAGAAAAATTTGACTTAAAAGTTATTATAATTAAATAACTACACACAACACCGGCTCCTATAAAAAGCCCTAGTTACTCTTGTTGTTTCCAAAATAAAAATACAGGGTAGCACCCCATAAACGCTGGGGATCATCTCTATGATGAAATTCAGTAGGCTGACTTTGAGGCCCTATTTCTGCTGGTTTTTTAAATTTTGTTCCAATTGGGCTAATAGCATCCATAAAAGAGATATTTCCTTCAGGAAAGGCCGGATTTGTATTTTCGTTATTAGAATCCTTTGGCGTAAACAATCGAAGAAAAATATCACCTGTAGCCGAAACTATGGTAATTGGCGATTCTTCAGTATCGATAACCGCCCAGTACATCCTGTCGTGATAGCCTTTGAATTCTGGATACCCCCAATCAGATCCCGTTACGGTATTATTATAATCTTTCTGGTGTACGGCAAAATTCTGACCTTTCATTCGGTTTTTCCAAACGCGGTAGGGTCCTTTTCCTAACCATTTTACACCTTTCACTTTTTCTTCAGGATAATCGAAATTGATTCCCATAAAATCTTTTCGACCTCTTAAGAAATACGAGTAATCCAATTTTAACCAGCCATTGGCCTGCATCGTATACACCATTTTGCGAATAGGGCCTTCATATTCCATTTCTACCACCTGATTATCGCCTTTTTGGTAATGTTTCAGGGATTTGAATTTACTATGCTCATCGGTTAATTTTGGCCCATTATTGAATGAAACCGAAGTCTTTTCATTTTCTACTGAAGTGATCAATCCGTTTTCAGTATTAAAACTAATTTCTACTCCGTTTGCTGAAAGTGTAAGTACTGCATCTTTTTCTGAAGCACTTGCCGCAGTTTCTGAAGTTCCTGAAACAATAGCCTCTGCAGTTTCCTTCGGAGATTTCACCGGCCAGGTCCAGGTCATGATCTTGCGACCATGAGGATCTGTGGCAGTTAGGTATAATGCATCGCTTTGCGTCCAGTTTTCTGGAAGGTCTAGCTGAAGGTATCCTGAAAGATCTGGCGCAATATCTGGTGATTTTGCTATTCCTGACTTGTGGATCTCATTTTCGGTTTCTGAAGCATTTGGTTTTGGAAAATTAATAAGTTGCCACTCAAATTCACATTCAGATAAATTGGTGAAATGGTAACGATTTTCCAGTTTCAGCTTTCCATCAAATTGAGGCGTAATATCCATTTTATCGATATACACAGGAGACCAGATTTCTTTAATGGTATAAAAACTTCCTTCTTTTTCACGATAGGGGCCTACAATCCCATCTGGCGCCCAGGTTTCTTTGTCTTTTACGTCAATAAAGCCATCTTTGTCTGTTCGTACCACACCTTCATCTGCAAAAACCCAAAGGAATCCACCGGCAGATAACGGACTTTCTTGCATTATATTCCAAAAATCTTCTAAACCTGCACCGTGACCGCCGTCATACAATCCGTGTAAAAATTCGGTAGGAAAATACACTTTATCGCCATTGGTAAGCGCTTCGTACACATAATCGTAAGAAGGATAGTGCAGTGTATTGGTTTCGCCTAAAGTATTCCAGGGATGAATTACGGTTCTATCCTGAATATCATATTTTGGATATTCTTCTAGCAAATTATAATTATTACCGCCTTCGTTTCCGTTGGCCCAAATCACAATTGAGGGGTGGTTCACATCACGGACAATTAATTCTTTTACCAACTTTTTTCCGACCTCGGTATCATATGCATTCTGCCAACCGGTAAGCTCATTGATTACAAAGAGTCCAAGGGAATCTGTAACTTCTAAGAAATGCTGACTTGGCGGATAGTGCGACATTCTAACTGCGTTCATATTCATATCCTTCATCAACTCGACATCCATAATACTAAGCGCTCTACTTGCTGAACGCCCTGAAGAAGGCCAGAAGCTATGGCGGTTTACACCTTTAAATTTCACTTTCTCACCGTTCACATAAAAACCATCTTTAGCTCTTAGTTCTACGGTTCTAAATCCAAATTTTTGAGTGATCGTATGTAAAACCTCATTACCGTCTTTAAGGCTAACTTCAACCTGGTAGCGATTAGGAAATTCTGGAGACCATAATTGTGGATTTTCAGCCTGATAGTTTAAGGTAGCTTTCTCTAACGTTCTATCGGCTTCAGTAGAAAAAACACTTCCTAAAGATTGTCCTTCTAAATCACTAATCTTAGCTTCAATAGTTCTTCCTTTTTTAATGTTTTCTGTAAAAACATCCATTTTAAAAGAACCATCAGCTTTTGCATCGATCGCTACACGATCTATATATTCTTTCGGTTTTACTTCTAAATAAACAGGTCTGTAAATTCCGGCGAATGCCCAAAAATCGGCATCTTTTTCAGCTCTATTTACAGAATCATTATCTGAAGCATTTTTAACCTCAACTTCGAGTAGATTTTCTTCTCCAAACTTTAAAAAGCGGGTAATATCATATTTAAATCGATAGAAACCACCCTGATGAACCGGCCCAACCAATTTACCGTTTACCATAACTTTGGTATCTGTCATTACTCCTTCAAAAACAAGCTCGATCGTCTGTGATTTCCATTCTTTTGGTACAGAAAATTGATGCTTATATTGCCCAATAGCGGCAGATTCTGGTCGTAGTCTTCGCCAATCGTGACCGTAAGTATAAATCCCAAAACCTTCGAGCTCCCAATTTGAAGGAACTGCAATCTTAGACCATTCCCCACTTTTACGACCTTTATCGATCTTGAAATCCCAATCTACGCGATGATCTTTATCGGTACCTGAGAGGTGAATTATTTTAGTAATACGATTATCCTCCTGTGCTACACCAGCTGTACTTACTACGAAAACAGTAATTGCCAATAAAATAGTGTCGATAATCCCTATTCTATAATTTCTCATATTTATTTACATGTATTGTTGTCTGATAAATGAGTAACCTAAAAAAGGCCATGCTCATTTTTTAATACGTTTAGAGTTACCACTCAATAAACTTCTATAGGTAAAAATACATATTATTCAACCAAATCTATTTTAGGACGGCTGATCTCATTAATTGATAATGTGACGATAAGAAAAGAGGAAAAAAATGGGGTTCCGGATCGTTATACCAAAACGGGTCACAATATTAGATCATTTGAAAATGAATTCTTTTTTGTATCAAGTCAAGGTTGTTTTACACATATCCTCTATACTCTTCGGCCGAAGCTTCGGGAGACTACGTTTGGAATCGACTTGAAATTACTAGAGCTTGTGCCAAACAAGAAAAAATGAGTACTTTACTAATTAACTGACCTTTATAAATACCGTTACCACAATATGAAAAAAACATTCTTACTAATATTAACAATATGCACAATCGGAATATTAAAAGCCGAAACAGCTCTGACCGCCCAATATCCTGACAAGATTAAATTTAAAGGAAAAGAATACAATCTAAATTCAAATCCACTTGAACCTTATTTTGAAAAATATCCTGATAAAAGACCTCAAGGGGGTATAATGTCGACAGCTTTGTGGCGTGGGTATGTGGCTCATTTTGAGATTATCGATGAACAACTATTGCTAACTGACATTAAAATTCAAGTTTCAGATGAAGACTCGAAAGAAGGTTATCGTTACAAATGGATTTCTGCGTTTAAAAAAGTTTTCCCAGATGAAAAAAAGGTCAAAATTGACTGGTTTACCGGAATTCTAATATTACCACACGGTAAAATGGTTGAATATGTTCATACGGGATATGCTTCAACTTATTCCAAGTATTGGCTTCTCGAAATAGAAAGTGGAGATTTTAACGAAGCAAGAAAATACAAAAACAAAGAATTTGTGCAATTTAAAAGACGTCAATTTGAAGAATTTCAGAAAACGGCAGAGTACAAAAAACTATATGCTGAATTAAAGAAGAATGACGAATACGGAGACGAAAGTTTTATAAAATCATTTATTGCTGATTTTGTAATCAACTACACATCCAAATTTTTAGCCGATTAAAATACTGTGGGTAATGACGACAACCGTTTCATAAGACTGTAAAACGCAACATTACAAACTCAAATAAACTTCCCGAGGCTTCGGAACTAAGTGGTTTATTAATTTTTGATCAAATCACACTTAGGAAGTTAAGATAGTATACCTAAAAAAGCTTCTTTAAAATTTCAATTTGACTCAAGTGTAGCTTTTGTTGCATATCGCAGCCACTTCAACTACTTTTAAAACATAAACCTTTAGTTTTGAGAGATACTGCTAATGGCTACAATTAAAAATTTTAAAATGAAAGACTCTATACTGTTTCAAATTATTTTGGTTTTAATCCTATTTCCATTGGTTAATGGTTTTGCACAGGACAAATTTGATATTCCTTATGGCAACAACAAAAGCATAGGGAAATACGTCGAGATAAATAGTGCAAAAATTTATTATGAAGAGTATGGAGAAGGAGAACCTTTACTTTTAATTCACGGTTGTGGAGCAGACATTAAGTCAATGGAAAATCAGATTGATTATTTCAAAGATAAATATAGGGTAATCGCTGCTGATAGCAGAGGTCAAGGAAAATCAGAATTAAAAACCGATTCTCTGACTTATACTCAAATTACCAAAGATTGGGAGGGACTTGTAAAACATTTACAACTAGATTCAATAAACATTCTTGGTTGGAGTGATGGCGGAATTATTGGATTAAAAATGGGTATTAGCAACAAGACTAAAGTTAAGAAGATAATTGCTATGGGAGCTAATTTGAGACCTGATACCACAGCAGTTAACAGCTGGGCTCCTGAAAAAGTTAAGAAAACGCAATCCAAGGCATTAGAAATGATCGAAAAAGGAGATACATCTCAAGATTGGAAAATGGAATTACAATTAGACGGACTTTTATTAAATCAACCGAATATTAGTCATTCTGATTTAAAGAAAATTAAAGCTCCTGTTTTAATAATGGTTGGTGATAGAGATATTATCAAAAATGAACATTCAGTAGAGATGTTTGATAATTTACCAAAAGGTCAGCTTTGTATAATGCCTGGCATAAATCACGGAGCTCCAAGAAACAATCCTGTAATATTTAATGAAATAGCAAATAGATTTCTAACGGAAAAATTCGATTACAACAGAAGGAGATAAAGGGTAATAAAACCGCTATAGTTCACTGTTATAGTAATTCATACGCTTTGTTTTAACAACTTTAGAATCTTTAGTACAGGAGATAGCTTTTAGATCTTTTTCGTAACGACCTATTCCCAAATCTTTAAAATAGTAAAGTAAGAAATTATCAAGCCAACTAAACGAGATATAATTAAAATCATAAAATACAAGAGGAAAAGTAACTTATTAAATCATTTAAAAAGTTCCTTAGCCAGATCTGGAAATATTAATGGTGAAATACAAGATAATTTAATTTTGTTATGGACCGTGGACGGATTTGCCCCACTCTTTTTTCCTATTCACCAATTTTATTTTGATGATGATGGTGTTCTTATTAAAATTTCAAGTAAGCTAAATTATTTTGGTAAGCTCTTTATAATCTTAATGCCTGCCTTAATAATTTCTTTAATCTTATTCAATAATGGATTTGAATTAGACTTTCTAAAATATAAAGCAGCAACCATTGTTGTGCTTTTATTTTTATTCATATTGATTTTTACGTTCTATTCTATATATCAATTTGAGAGGAAAAGTGATTTAAAGTATCTAGCAAAAATTATAGATAAGAATACTAAAAATGCAACCTGATCGAATCAATATAAATGCTTACTTACTCGTAGTAGTTTCAAATTACCGGTAGTAACCGCTTTAATTCCAAACTAAAAATAGATTAAAAAAACTTTGGAAAAACACATTTATATAAAATTTGAAGCTCCTGATGTTGCGCAATTAGCTAAAGCTAATAGAGGAGTAGGAAAGAGGTTAGAACGCTTTGTTGCAACACTTTTGTCAGCGGTACTCACAAAAGCAAACCCAGACTTTGATCATAAGATCGCAGAGGTCAAATATTGGCTCGTGGAATTAGACATTGCTACAAGCATTCCCCAACGGGAAATCGGATTGGATAAAAATGCGCAGGTGCTTTTAAAAATGCCATTTGAAGATAATTATGGATACTGGACAGATAACAATTTAATTTTAACGGATTTTGAAGCGTGTTTTAATACTAGCAAAATAGATGAAACCACTTTTATTAAATATTGGGAGGCCTTTTCATCCAACTCACCGTGTCAGTGAAATGACATTAAACATTTCTTGAATTAAAACCTTCAATATTGTATTTAACCGCAGTTAGGTGATATGGAAGCTTACATTGGAATTGAGTGTTAATGGAAACGAAAAAAGAGTACTTGGTAGTTTAGAAAATAATTATTGGTACAAATTCTCTGAATTATATGGTTCGGCAATCTATGAGTTTGTTTTTGTTGACAATAACGGTCATACATCTGTATTGACAGTTAATTTAAATAACAATTAAATAAAGCTAGCGTACAACTTAAAACAAAAAGCCGAGCAGTTACGCTCGGCTTTTTGTTTTTTTTGATATACCGATTCTTTTAACTACTCAGGAAACTCCGGCTTCACGGTGGTAGGTTGGTTTGGAGCGCTGTATTCACCAAATAACAAGGCTTCTTGTCTGATGGTTTCTTCTCCGTTTTGAGAAATAAACACCAAGTTGGTCAAGTTGATGGTCAGCCTGATGTTGTTTAATGAGTAGGTGTGTACGCGATACTCATTTACGTTATGATCTATAGCGATATTTGGGTTTAAATAATCAGGACCAATAGAAACATCAGTCACGTCGTTATTCGGGTTAAGGTCAGGAGTACCATCTTCATTTCCTAGATCTTCATTGATTGTAAGTACGCCATCGCCGTCATCATCAGGATCCATAAAGTTAGGGATGCCGTCTCCATCCGTATCCAAAGATGCTTCCATATTGATTGAGCCGTCTTCATTTAAAACAACGCCTTCCTGATTGGTTGGTACATTATCACCGTCATCGTCAAAATCATAATAGTTTGGGATTCCGTCGCCGTCAAGATCGGTATCACCATTTAAGGTCATTTCAAACTCCGCGTCGATCCCGTCATTGTCATCGTATTCCCCTTGCGTAACGATGGTCACGGTTCCTTCGGCGCTGATGTATTCTTCGGTTACGCTGGGTTGTGAAGGCGGTACTTCGTTACAGAAATAATCTGAAGTGATGGCATTATTAAAAATGCGATAGGAGACAAAGCTATTCGAGCTGCTGCCCAGATTAAAGGTATAAGGCGTTTCATTGCTCAATTCGGTTAGAATAGGTTCGTCTGTGCTTATTCTAAAAGCGATCGCCTCGTTGGTTTCTGAGTTGATCTTGTAAAAAATATAATTTACGGTTTCAGATTCGGTATTATCTACCGTAGAGCAATATTCAACATCTTGTTCAGAAAAGTCAAAAGAGGAAACAATGATATCACCATCATCACAAGAACTCAAGGCGATAAGTGAAAGGAAAAACAGGATCTTTTTCATAGACTACATACAAGATTTTGGGCAAAAATAACGGAAATGCATTTTACTAACGCTTAAGCGGACTAAATAATTTTATTCTCGTTAATTTTGTGCCACTAAAATTTAGAAATGTCACAAGTGTATTTTGATAATGCGGCAACCACCGCAATTCGTCCTGAAGTATTAGAACGTATGATCGAGGTAATGCGGGAAGTTCCGGGAAATCCTTCTTCTACGCACGCCGTGGGCCGAAAAGCAAAATCTATTATAGAACAAGCGCGTAAAACCATTGCGGGATATTTACATGTAACTCCGGCAGAGATCGTTTTTACTTCCGGTGGAACTGAAGCCGATAACCTGATCATCAACAGTGCGGTGCGCGATCTTGGGGTGCGACACATCATTACGAGTCCTATTGAGCATCACGCGGTGATTCATGTGGTAGAGCATTTACAATTGGCTTATGACATCAAGGTTTCTCATGTAAACATCAAAGAATGTGGGAGTGTAGATCTTGAGCATTTAGCGCAATTGCTTGAAGCGAGCGACGAGAAAACGCTCATCAGTTTAATGCACATCAACAACGAGATCGGGAATATGCTCGACCTTGAAACGGTAGCTAAACTGGCTAAAGAGCATAATGCCTTGTTTCATAGCGATATGGTGCAGTCGGTAGGACATTTTGATCTGAATTTAAGTGAGATTCCTGTCGATTTTATTGCTGCAGCTGCGCATAAATTTCACGGTCCCAAAGGTGTGGGGTTTGCTTTTCTACGAAAGAACAGCAAGATCAAGTCGCTTATTTTTGGTGGCGGACAAGAGCGCGGAAGTCGTGCAGGAACCGAACCGGTGCATAACATCGCAGGAATGGAAACCGCGTTGATCAAAGCTCAGGAGCATCTTGCTGAAGAGCGCGCCTATATCGAAGAGATCAAGTGGTATTTTAAAGAGCAATTAGAGCAACACATCCCTGATGTACATTTTAATGGGAATTGTGGTGACGGTACCAAAAGTACCTACACACTGCTCAATGTGTGTCTTCCGGTTCCTGAAGATAAAGCGCTGATGCTTTTATTTCAATTGGATCTAAAGGGAATCGCGTGTTCAAAAGGAAGTGCCTGTCAAAGCGGAAGCGATCAAGGCAGCCATGTGCTTAACGCCTTTCTTGCCAAAGACAAACTGAACAAGCCGTCGATACGTTTTTCATTTTCTCACGAGAATACTAAAGAAGAAGTAGATTATGTGGTGGCTACATTAAAAGACTTTATCGCCTAGCTAAAAGCGTGCACGCAAGCGTACATTAAACACCCGTGGCGTGAGATAATTGGGAACCGCATATTGTTGCCGTGAAGCTGCATCTCTCACAAAAGTATTGGTGATGCTGTTGCGACGATCAAAAATATTGAAGATCTCAATCCCCGTGCTCAGCTCTTTAATGAAACTGTTTATTGAAGCACCGCGATCTGCGTTGATGATATCGTATAAAAAGCCAACATCAGACCGGAAATAGAAGGGTAATCGTGTTTGATAAAAGTAAGGATCTGCATAACTGGGTGAACCTCCGGGTAGGCCGGTTTGATACACCATTTTGAGGTAAAGTTTCATATCAGGAATGCGCGGTACATAATCCTGAAAAAGAAAAGCCATCTTAAAACGCTGATCGGTAGGTCTCGCGATATAACCGCGGTTTTGAATATTTTCTTCGGTTTTTAAGAGTCCGAGACTGATCCAACTGTCTGTTCCCGGAACAAATTCTCCTGCAAGACGCACATCTAAACCATAGGCATAAGCTTCGGCATCATTGGCGGCGCGGTACCTGATGCGTACATTTTCTAAAGTATACGTATTTACGTGATCTAGACTTTTAAAATAAGCTTCAGAAGTGAGTGTAAACGGGCGACCCCACATATCAAAACTCCAATCATTGCCTAGTACCAAATGTAAGCTGCGTTGTGCTTCAACCTCAGGAAGTACTTGTCCTTGAGCATTACGCAGTTCGCGGTAGAAGGGAGGTTGGTGGTAAATACCGGCAGCAAGTCTAAAAAGCATATCGTTTTTCCAATTCGGTTTTATACTGAATTGCCCCCGCGGACTAAAAACCTGCTGAGTGTTGGATACAATTCCTAAACCACTTACCGTCCAGGTTTGTGAACGCAGTCCAATGTTATACCAGGCTTTTGAGCTAGACCAGTTCAACCTTCGGGAATATTGAAAATACCCCATCAACCTATCGATGTTTACCATGTTTTGTGCACGTCTTGAAATAAAGGGAACCAACGGAGCGTCAAAAGCTTCATAAGGTTGTTGATTGGTAAAAGTTTCAAGTGGCGGGCGCACAGAAAAGCCGGCAGAATCTATGATCTCATATTCCTGCAAACGGTCTCTAATCGATTCGTGCGCATATTTCAGCCCCCAATCCAGTTGATGCTCATTTTTGATATACTGTCCTTTATGCTGAAGATTTACAATAAGCGCATCCAGATCATTGCGGGCGTGCGTGAGCTGTGAACCAATTGCGCGCGTAAAATCAACTTCACCAGCATCGGCACTTCCTATATTGGTGCTGGGCGTTCCTAAAGCGTAGCGTGCATGAATGTCGTAATGCTCTTGCTCCTGCGTATGATAGGCAGAGGCGGTAAACTTTAAATTGAGATGTGTATTGGGTTTGTAGGTTCCGGCTACTGCTCCAAAATAGGTTTCATAACGGTCTTGTTCCTGACCATCATATACCACTAGCAGAGCTACAGGATCGGCTAGCGTACCAAAATTAGTTTGCCTAGTCTGTGGCTCGTAATTGTAATTATTTATAGCGATCGTTCCTAAAAAATCCATACTGAACTTAGAATTAAAGGTATAGGTCAGATAGGTTTGTAAATCGGTAAAACGGGGTTGGTAATTGGTTTGTGTTTGTTTGGCATCAACAAGCAAGCTGTTATCCCAATAACGAGCACCTACGAGCGCAGTAAACTTTTTGTTGTTGCTTATACCTTCTGCGGAAATGCTGGCGCCAAGAAGACTTAGATCTGCTGAAGCTGCAAAATTAACGGGTCTTCGATACGTGATATCTAGCACAGAGGAAAGCTTATCGCCATACTTAGCCTGAAAACCTCCGGCACTAAAATCAATGTCTCTAACAAGATCAGGATTTATAATACTCAAGCCTTCTTGCTGTCCCGAGCGTATTAAAAAAGGGCGATACACTTCGACATCATTGATATAGACTAAGTTTTCGTCATAGTTTCCACCACGTACCGCATATTGCGTACTAAGTTCGTTATTGCTGCTCACACCGGGTAAGGCTTGCAGCAAATTTTCTACACCGGGATTAGCGCCGGGAATTTTGCGCACGGTTTCGGGAGCAAGACTGATGATGCCTTCTTGTTGGTCTAACGTTGCTGAAGTGACAACCACATCTGCCATTTGTTCAACCGAAGTCTTCAATACGGGATTTAATTCAATAATCTCTCCGGGCTGAAGCTTAAAGCGAGTACTACTTTTTTTGTAACCTATATGAGAGAAACTGATCCTGATCTCGCGATTGGCAGGAATTGTTATCAGGTAATACCCATTTTCGTCGGTTTGTGTCCCTTCAGCATCCCAGGAAATAGCAACTGCATCCAGCGGTTGTTGTGCTTCATTAAAAACAATCCCTTTAATCGTAGCGGTTTGCGCACAAACTGTTACGGCTGTTGTCAAAGCGCAAAGGGCAAAAAGGAATTTTAAACGGCTCAAGAGGATTATTTTCTGTAAAAAGTTGCTTCAAAAGTAGTACTATTCCCAACATTATCGGTCACGATGAGTTTAAAGTCGTTGGCGCCGCTTTGGCTTATACCATCTTCAAAAGCATAGGTGAGTTGGTTCTTTTTATACTCATACTCCATAAGTGCAAAATTTCCATTGATGGTAGCCCGGTAACTTTTGATGCCGGTATCTTCATCTGTGATCTTAAAGTTGATCGTCTTATGTTTAGAGATCCATTTTCCGTTTGTAAAGTCTAAAGATTGAATTTTTGGCGGTTGCGTATCCAAACCTATTTTAAAATCGCCCAATGCGTTTACGCTAGCCGTAAGCTGATCTCCCTCGAGACGTGCACCTTCGTAGCGCAAGCTGCCACGATAACTTACCCGTCCTATAAAAAGTTTTTCTCGATCTTCGGGCTTAAAAGCCGAAACATCGTAAGCCAGTCTGATATATTTGTGTACCGGAATCAGATCTTCGTCCAAATGTAACGCATCGGTTTTAGCCGAGATATCCAGATAGTAATCGTCGTAAAATGCACCATCAGGAATAAAGAGTTCCCAATCGCCCACTTCAAAATTCTGACTGGCATCAGCCTGCACATAATAAGGTGTGGTTTTTTCAACCTTTGGCGTTAAGATTTCTTCCTTTTTAATTTCGATAGGAATAACCAGCGTAGTCGTGTTGTCTTTAATGTCTTTAATTTTTATGGAATAGATCGCATTAGAACCATTTTCCGTAAGGTTTAGGATTCCGTTATCCTTTTCATATTTAAAGATGCTTAAGGGATTGTTGCGTTCGATAAAGAGCTTTTGAACGCGTTCACGTTCTCCTTCATAACGGGCGTAGTCGATCATTCGATTTAAATAGCGGGTTTCGGCAAAGGAGAATTTATCCATTAAAACTTCAAGCGTTTTCTCACCATTAAGGCGTGTTTCAATTGCATAAATACCATTGTTGTTATTGGCGCCATCTTGTTGGTCGATAGTTCCTATCGCAAACCCTAGTGGACCATAAGCACTTATTTTTTCGGCTAAGAAGGTTCCGTCTTGCTGTTTTTTAAAGTTCAGCTTTTGTTGCAATTGCGATTGATTTACCTGACTGGAGTCGGCTAGGGGATAGACCACAAGATCTTTAATTACCGGGTCGCGATGATCTGGTGCTTGTATACCAAAGAGTTGTGCGTTCATCGGGCGCTCATTCTTGTCTCTGATCTCAAAATGCAAATGTGGGCCACCGCTGCCACCGGTATTGCCGCTGTAAGCAACAAGATCACCTTGGGTTACCTTTAGTTCATCAGGATTGGGAAAAAGTTCAACCTCATAACTTTCTGTCAGATATTGCTTTTCTTTTACATAGGCCTCGATCGCCGGAGCATATTTACTCAAATGACCGTAGACCGTGGTATGCCCGTCAGGATGTGTGATGTAAAGCGCTTTGCCATAACCATAATGCGAAACTTTAATGCGACTTACATAACCGCTGGCGCTGGCCACCACCTCAAGTCCTGTACGATGTTGAGTTTTGATATCTAATCCGCTATGAAAATGATTGCTTCTCAATTCGCCAAAAGTTCCCGCAAAAACCGTTGGGATCTTTAGGGGGTTGATAAATACATCCTGCGGAATATCGCTCTGCGCACAAAGGATTCCGTTAAACATCAAGAAGGCTAGCAGAAAGTTCTTATTCATAGAAAAGCTAAATTAACTATTTGAGGTAAACTATAGGAATTAAACATCAGATGCCACGAATTAGTATGATGAATCTAAACTAAAACACCATTCTTTTGAACAATTTAATTGGGAACTTGAGTTTTAATTTATAACCAATTGAGTGCTAAAAAACTAAAATCCAAAACATTATTCACAGCTATATGTAATTTAAAAATAAAATAGATTGTATTGGGATATTAGTGCACGAATGTTAACTTTGTGTGACGAAGCATTGTTAAAACGAGGTTATGAGTGAACTGTTGGAGCGCGTTGATGCATTACAAAATGTGATGAGCAAATTGGTGCATCGCTACCAGAAGCTTCAGCGTCATAACGAACTGTTACTAGCTGAAAACGAACAACTGAAGCAAGAGAATGACAACTTGCACGAGGTTCTTCAAAATTGGGAAGCAAAATACAGTACACTTAAAACTGCAAATGCAATGCTGGGCAGTAATGAATACAAACGGGAGACCAAGCTCAAAATAAATGCTATGATGCGCGAACTTGATGCGTGTATTGCACAACTTGCAGATTAGCACTAAAGGATATGTCAGAACACTTAAAGATCAAATTATCTATAGCAGATCGGGTTTATCCTTTAACCATAAAACCTCAACAGGAAGAAGGCTTACGTAAAGCGGCGAAAGAGATAGAGGTAATGATTAAGAAATTTGAGCAAAGTTATGCTGTGCGAGATAAGCAAGATGTTTTAGCTATGTGTGCTTTACAGTTTGCTTCAAAAACAATACAACAGGATATGAACGGCGCAGGAGAACACTCTGAAGCCATCGAGCAACTGAAAAACTTAGAGTTGCTGGTTAAAAGTCAGTTATCCTAACGTTCTTTAAAATAGAATTACTTACTGCCTACATTGGTTACATTTTTTGGTAAACTCAACACTATATTCTTTAAGAGGGATGAGTCTGAGTTGTAAAAGCGCGCCGTCTTTGAACGGATTCTTGATCAGCTCGTTAGTCCTATGATTTATTTTAAGGAGTTTACTCAAAACACTTCCAATGTAGGCTTTTTTTTATATATACACTAACTCAATGGGAAATACTGTACTTATAATCGTAGGTGTCATCTTAATTGCCGGCACACTAGGATTTTTACTAGCAAAATTGCTAGAGAAAAATAATGCCTCTCAAATTGTAAGCAATGCAAAAAAAGAAGCTGCAAACATTGTAAAAGAAGCAAAGAGCGAGGGAGAATCTATTAAAAAGGATAAGATCCTTCAGGCAAAAGAAAAGTTTATCGAGCTTAAATCTGAGCACGAAAAAGTGATTCTTTCACGTGATAAAAAAATCAATGATGCCGAAAAGAGAACGCGTGATAAGGAGTCTCAGGTAAGCAGCGAATTGGCCAAAAACAAGAAATTAAATAAAGAAGTTGAGGCCAAGATAAAAGACTATGATGATCGCTTAGAATATCTTGATAAGCGTCAATCTGATATTGACAAGTTGCACGCCAGTAAGGTGCAACAATTAGAAGTGATCTCGGGACTTTCTGCAGATGATGCTAAAGAACAACTGGTAGAGTCTTTAAAAGATCAAGCAAAAAGTGATGCGATGGCATTTATTCAAAACGCGATGGAGGAAGCCAAGCTTACCGCAGAGCAAGATGCTAAAAAAGTCATCATTAATACCATTCAGCGTATTGGTACTGAAGAAGCTGTTGAAAACTGCGTTTCTGTATTTAATCTGGAAAGTGATGATGTTAAAGGTAGAATTATTGGTCGTGAAGGACGTAACATTCGTGCGATCGAGGCCGCTACCGGTGTTGAGATCATTGTAGATGACACTCCGGAAGCGATTATTCTTTCTTGTTTTGACAGTGTACGTCGAGAAGTTGCGCGTTTATCACTTCATAAACTTGTAACTGACGGTCGTATTCACCCGGCACGTATTGAAGAAGTAGTAAAGAAAACTACTAAACAGATCGAGCAAGAAATTGTAGAAGTTGGTAAACGCACCGTAGTTGATCTGGGAATTCATGGTTTACATCCTGAATTGATTAAAGCAGTAGGTAGAATGAAGTATCGTTCTTCTTATGGTCAGAACTTATTACAACACAGTAGGGAAGTAGCGAAGCTTTGTGCGACCATGGCTGCAGAACTCGGAATCAATCCTAAACTTGCTAAACGCGCCGGATTATTGCACGATATAGGTAAAGTGCCGGAGACGGAAAGCGAAATGCCTCACGCATTACTAGGTATGGAGTGGGCTGAAAAATACGGTGAGAAACCAGATGTGTGCAATGCTATTGGTGCTCACCACGATGAGATCGAAATGAAAACTTTATTAGCGCCAATCGTTCAAGTGTGTGATGCGATAAGCGGGGCAAGACCTGGAGCGAGACGTCAGGTGTTAGACTCGTACATTCAGCGATTAAAAGATCTTGAAGATATTGCCTTTGGTTTTGCAGGGGTGAAGAAAGCTTATGCGATCCAAGCGGGTAGAGAACTGCGTGTGATCGTAGAAAGTGAAAAAGTAAACGACGAGAAAGCTTCGGCCTTGTCTTTTGAAATTTCACAAAAAATTCAAACCGATATGACCTATCCTGGTCAGGTTAAGATCACCGTGATTAGAGAAACCAGAGCGGTGAATATTGCAAAGTAATTTCACTAGAAATTCAGTATAAAAAAAGGAGCTTCAAACGAAGCTCCTTTTTTTATTTTAGTGTATCGTGATTATTCTTCGCCTCCCGAAGAAGATTCATCCATCGAGTGATATACGTTTTGAACATCATCGTCTTCTTCAATTTTCTCCAGAAGTTTTTCTACATCTTCTGCCTCTTCAGGAGTGAGTGTTTTGGTTACTTGAGGAATGCGTTCAAAGCCACTAGAAAGGATTTCGTGACCAGCCTCTTCCAGGTAAGCCTGCAAAGCGCCAAAGCTTCCAAAAGGGCCGTAAATGATGATTCCGTCTTCGTCTTCAAAAACCTCTTCAGCACCGTAGTCGATCAATTCGAGTTCGAGTTCTTCAGCATCAACACCTTCTGCATTGATTCTGAAGTTACACGTGTGATCAAACATAAATTCTACAGATCCTGAAGTTCCCAGGTTTCCGTTACATTTATTAAAATATGAACGAATGTTTGCTACCGTACGGTTGTTGTTATCTGTCGCCGTCTCGATAAGAATGGCAATTCCGTGAGGTGCATAACCTTCAAAAAGTACTTCTTTATAATCGCCAAGACTTTTATCGCTGGCACGTTTTATCGCACGCTCGATATTGTCTTTAGGCATATTGACACTCTTGGCATTTTGTATGACAGCGCGCAAACGAGAGTTAGAATCAGGATCAGGACCGCCTTCTTTTACGGCCATTACAATATCTTTTCCTATTCGTGTAAAGGCTTTCGCCATTGCGCTCCAGCGCTTCATTTTACGAGCTTTTCTAAACTCAAATGCTCTTCCCATAATTCGGATTTTTAAAGGCGGTAAATTTAACAAAATTCGGCATTTCCTAAAGTCTAATTTTCAGATTAAAAACACCTGTGTCTTTCACGTTTAAATTTAGCTTTCCATGAGGTCCTCGATAGTATGGGCAAGTTTAAAATCCTTTTCTGTTAATCCGCCGGCATCGTGCGTAGAAAGTGAAATACTCAAGGTATTGTACACATTGGTCCATTCGGGGTGATGTTGTTGCAATTCGGCTTCAAAAGCGATACGCGTCATTGTCGCAAAGGCTTCTTTAAAATTTTCAAACTCAAACGTCGTGTGAATGGCATCATCTTTATATTCCCAGCCTTCCAGTTTGTCTAAGCGTTCGTCTATACTGCGTTGATCTAGTTTTTTCATAAGGATATTATTTAGTGTGTAAAAGTTAGCCAGAGTTTATAGGCTTTTAAAGTATTTAAGCCAAGATTAACTTTTCGAGCACTATGTAAAAGAATACCATTTTGAAAGGCGACCAAAAGTTATCCTGTACCTTTGCAAAAAACGATTTTATGACAAATAACGATATACGCCAACTTGAGCCTCAAGCGGTTTGGCAGAAGTTTGCCGACTTGAATGAAGTGCCTCGAGCTTCTAAAAAAGAAGAACGTGTTATTGCTTTTATGAAAGCCTTCGGCGAAAATTTAAATCTGGAAACTTTTGTAGACGAAGTAGGAAATGTGATCATCAGAAAACCGGCTACTTCAGGTTTAGAAAATCGACAAATGGTTGTGCTGCAATCGCATCTGGATATGGTGCATCAAAAAAATAATGCGACGCAATTTGATTTTGATACTGAAGGGATCAAGATGAAAGTGGAAGGCGACTGGGTAAAGGCTGAAGGTACAACGCTGGGAGCTGATAATGGCTTGGGTGTTGCCACCATAATGGCTTTGTTGGAGAGTACAACTATTCCGCATCCAGCGCTAGAAGCTTTGTTTACTATTGATGAAGAAACCGGAATGACCGGAGCAATGGGACTTAAAGGCGGCGTGCTAAAAGGCGATATTCTACTCAATTTAGATACTGAAGAAGATGATGAGATTGGTGTGGGTTGCGCAGGTGGTGTAGATATCACGGCGACGCGAACTTATCAAGAAGAAGCGGTTGCTGCGGGTAAAACCGGATTTAGACTTACGGTAAACGGGCTCCAAGGTGGACATTCGGGTATGGATATTATCAAAGGTCTTGGTAATGCCAATAAGTTTATGAATCGCTTTTTACTGGACGGATTTGAAAATTATGGCTTACAGATTGCTGAAATAAATGGCGGCGGTTTGCGTAATGCGATCCCCAGAGAAAGTGTGGCTGTTTTTTGTATTGATGAAATTCACACCGAAGCTTTTAAAGCAGATATTGCTGAATTTACCGAAACGCTAAAAGAGGAATATAAAACTCTAGAACCTAACTTAAAGGTGACGCTTGAAGAAGTGACGTTGTCTGAAAAGGTTATGAATCTGGGAGTACAGGAAGGTTTCTTAAAAGCTTTACAAGCCGCGTGGAATGGAGTTTATCGCATGAGTCCGGATATTGAAGGTCTTGTAGAAACTTCAAATAATGTCGCGCGAGTAGTGGTTAAAGATGGAGAAATTGAAGTGTTGTGTTTAACGCGTTCTTCAGTTGAGTCATCTCGTACCGATCTGGCGAATACCATTCGCAGTGTTTTTGAACTTATTGGTTGCGAAGTGGAATTATCTGGAGAATACCCGGGATGGAAACCAAATATGGATAGCCCGATCTTGAAAGTGCTGGTAGAAAAATATAAAAAGATCACCAACGAAGAACCGCATGTTGCTGCGTGTCACGCCGGATTAGAATGTGGTATTTTGGGACAGAATTACCCGGATATGGATATGATCTCGTTTGGACCAACCATACGCGGTGCGCATTCACCAGATGAGCGCGCCAGTATATCTTCAGTACAGAAGTTTTGGCATTTTGTACAGGAGATTTTAAAAGATATTCCTGTCAAGCAATAACGCCTAACATATTCTAGTAAACCACTTCTGGGCAAGTCCATAAGGTATTGTTTGGAAACGAATGTTGAATTTCAAGGCAAGCCTTGGAGTATTCGACCCTTTGGCGGCGCCAATAAAAAAAGGGAGCTGAAATTTCAGCTCCCTTTTCATTTTCTTTTTATTCAATTTTGAATTTATCCTTCAGTTTGTTTCTTCATCATTATTCCCTGAAACTTTTTCTGAAGTTCTTTATCCTGCTGAAGCGCCATCGCTACCGCTTTATAACGATCAAGCGTTAACCCGTGGTCTTCGATAATTCCCGCCATTTTGGTTTCTAGAGCCGGTTGCATTTTTTTCAACTCGGTAACAACTGCGGCGTGCATCTTCAGTTCTTCATCTGTAGCTTCAACTTTAGCTTCAGGATTCATTTGTGCTTTTTGAATTTCGGTAAAGCGTTGTACATCGAGTCCCTCGTCCTTGATGATTCCCATCATCTTTTGTTGTGCTGCTTGATTTTCTACCTGCACTTCCTGAAACGCATCTGCAAATTTGCTTAATTCTGCAGTAGTAATATTGGCCTGCGCTTGTGTAGTTATGGGAGCTTGCATTTCTTGTGATTTAGCTGCTGTACTAAGTGTACCCACTAAGGCTCCGGTTAATGCAAGCGTTATAATATTCTTTTTAAATGTAATCATTGCTTTTGTTTTTGTATGAACTACCAAGTTTAGGCAAAGACACAGCCAATGCAATAGAATTGGGAAAAAGAATCTCCATTTTTAGAAAGGCTTAACAAAATCAGGCTTTAGCCTTAACATTTGACCTGAACCTATTAAAAAAGCCGCCTTATTCGGCGGCTATTGTTATTCGTTCTCTATTTCTCGATCATCAACCAGTTCGATCTCAAATACCAAATTGGTTCTTGGTGGTATGATGCGGTATCCACGTTCACCATATCCTAAATAGTACGGGATAAATAGCGTTGCTTTATCACCGTAATTGAGTTGCTGCACACCTTCTTTAAACCCTGCGATCATTTGAGCTTCGGGACCGTATGGGATTTCGGTGGGTTTGTACATTTCCTCTTTAGGTCGTGTTTGCATATCCCATTTTTCGGCATACGATTTCATACTGCTGTCAAAGAGTTCGCCATCTTCAAAATATCCTGCATAATTCACTTTGACCATTTGCGAACGTTTGGGTTTTACATCACTTCCTTTTTCTGAAATGTAAATGGCTAAACCACTTTCTAGCGTATCGGCCTTTTGGCGTTGTTCTTCGAACTGAGCTTGTTGTTCTTCTTTTAATTTTTGTTTTGCACGTGCTGCTTCGGCGAGTTCTTCAGCGTGACGATCTATCTCTTCAGTAAATACCTCGGGCGCTTCAAAATGTCTGGCATCCTTTCCTTTTCTAATAATGCGCACCGATTCCATAGTGACAGGACGCATCGGTTTTCCGCGACGTGGATCTTTCATTTCTACTTCAGTAATCGCTTTAAGCACATCGAAGCCTAAAATCAATTGACCAAAAACTGTATGACATCCAATTTGTGGATTCTCACAATTTTTAAGGTTGTCTTCAGCATCGTATCCGTCAAGGTGTGGAGTAGGAGCATCGGTGATAAAAAATTGGCTTCCATTGGTTCCGTAACCCGAATTAGCCATTGAAAGTACACCTATGGTATCGTGTTTCAATTCTGGGCTAAATTCGTCGTGAAACTTATAACCGGGACCGCCACTTCCTGTACCATTGGGGTCTCCACCTTGAATCATAAAATCTTTGATGATGCGGTGAAATTTTAAACCGTCAAAATAGGGCTTCTTCTTATAAACAGAATCGACTAATGGATTATTTCCTTCAGCAAGAGCAACAAAATTGGCAACGGTTGCCGGGGCTTGCTCATAAAAAAGCTGAACGACCATCGTGCCTTTGTTTGTATTTATTTCGGCATATAAACCGTCTTGAAGATCGGGGTATTGTTCATCAGAACAGGCTATAAATGTAAAAAGAATCAAGAATGTAAAAAGAAGGGCTTTTTTCATAATTAATTTTCAGAATTACTGGGTTTTATGTCGTTGAGTGTAACGCGGGTTTGTATGGGCAGGTTAGAGCCTATTTTGTCCTCATAACCGTAATAACCAAAGGCTTTGTGAGACGGAAGTAAAAAGGTTACTGTCTCACCTTCTTTCATCAGTTTAAGCCCATCTTTAAGACCGGAAATAAGGTCCTGATTGCTTTGTTCGATCTGATAGGTTTGCGGGCCTAACTCGGTTTTAGTGACAATAGGCGTTCCGTCAAGAGCATTGATTTCATATTCAAAGCTTACCAGGTCGCCGGTTTCTGCAGTAAGAACAGCGCTGGTATCGCGTTTATTATAATAGTACCAAAACCCTTTTTCTGAAGTAAAGTATTCTACCTCGGGATTTTGAGCCATGAGTTCTTTTATCGCGTTTTCTTCTGCTTTGTTCAATTTTTTATTGCGTGCTATTGAAGCGTCGATATAAGAACCAGAAGAATGGCTTACTGGTCGTCTGGCTTCTGGGGTTTTGCAGCCAATTGCAAATAGAACCAAGAGTATTGCGCTTATAATCTTATTCATTAAGAGCTTCTTTGTATTGGGGTAATATACTAATAAAATAAGCAACAGTATCTTCTAATGAACGATCACTTTTACCACCGGCGGCATTAGTATGGCCACCACCTTCAAAATGTTCACGTGCCATTAAATTCACAGAAAAGTCACCTTTAGAACGCAAAGAGATCTTAATGATGCCTTCCTGCTTATTTTCGATAAAAATGAGCGCCAAAACAGTATTATCAAGAGACAGACCGTAATTTACAAAGCCTTCAGTATCGCCTTTTTGATAATCGTGAGCATCTAATTCTTCCTGAGAAAGGGTAATATATGCTGCTCTGTATTCTTCCAGACAATGCAGGTTTGTTAAGGCAGTGCCCAACAATTGCATCCTTGAGAAATTGTTAGCATCATAAATTTTCTCGTGTATCAAAGCATTATCGGCACCTTTTTCTATAAGGTCTGCGATCACGCGATGTGTAGTCGCGGTCGTAGATCGAAATCGAAACGAGCCGGTGTCTGTCATGATACCTGTATACAGACACGTGGCGATAGCTGCATCCACCTGATCAGTAGCTTCAAGCATTTCAAAGGTGTGATACACCATCTGGCAAGTTGCACAAATACTGGTGTCACTGTACGTAACCACAGCATAATCATCAGGTTGCTGGTGATGATCGATCATTATAAATTGTGCTTTGGCTTGTTGCAGCGCAGGAGCCATTTCGGCTACGCGAGAAAGCGCATTGAAGTCTAGCGTAAAAATAAGATCGGCCTCTTTGATGAGTCGCACCGCCTTTTTATTCTGAAGATCATATTTTACAACAGTTTCTTCAAACGGCAGCCACTTTAAAAATTTTGGATAATCATTGGGAGAAACTACGTGTGCGGTATGTCCTGTTTTGATCAAATATTGATAGAGTGCAAGTGTAGAACCCATTGCGTCTCCATCGGGGTTTTTATGAGGGACAATAACAATTTTTTTAGGCGTAGCCAATAGCTCTTTGAGAACTGCTAATTCTGATGCTTTCATAGAGGGCGAATATACAATTTCTTCATCTAGGCTTAATGTGGGATACCTTATTTTTGTGTCAAACAAGCTCTATACTATGACCTCTTGTAAGAAAGCCTTTTATTTTTTTGTGTTGTATTTTGGATTTCAAATCACATTATTTGCTCAAGATACTTCTCATTTTAAAATCATTTTTGGATCCTGTAATAAAGTAGATTTACCCAATCCGTTTTGGGAAGATATGGGTTTGCGAAATCCTGACTTATTTCTTTGGGGAGGCGATGTCATTTATGCAGATACTAATGATATGAGTAAGATGGAAGCGATGTATGCGCAACAAAAAGCAAATCCTGCGTATCAAAAGTTTATTCAGAATGTTCCTGTGATGGGAACTTGGGACGATCACGATTATGGTATTAATGACGGTGGTGCCGAATATGCGATGAAGCGTAAAAGTCAGCAATTGTTTCTTGATTTTATAGGACTGCCTCAAGATGCCGCGGCACGCACAAGAGAAGGGGTGTATAGCGCGAAAACCTTTACTCAGGATGGAAAAACAATAAAAGTCATTGTATTAGATACGCGCTATTTTAGAACTCCGTTGCAGCCTTCTTCAGATCCTGAAAAACGTTACAGCCCCAACCGAAGCAAGAAGGGAACTATTCTAGGTGAAAAACAATGGAAATGGTTTGAGAAGCAACTCGAAGATGAGGCTGATTTTACAGTGATTATGAGCAGCATTCAGTTACTAAGTGCTGAACACGGTTTTGAAACTTGGGGCAATTTACCCAACGAGGTCAAGCGTTTTGAGAAACTGGTAAAAAAAGCAAAGTCAAAAGCAGTATTGGTCTTGAGTGGTGATCGCCACATTTCTGAGTTTTCTAAAAAGAACCTAAAGGGACTTGATTATCCCTTGATCGATTTTACCTCTAGCGGTTTGACACATTCCTATACCGCCTATGACGGTGAGCCAAACCAATATCGGGTAGGTCAGGTGGTAAGTGAACGCAGTTATGGTGTTGTAGAAATCGATTTAAAAAATAGCAGTATTCAATTAAAAATCATAGGTTTAGGAGGTGAAGTGCTTCAGGAGCTGCATCAAGCTTATTAATAATTCCAAAGCCTTTAGGTATTGTAATTAAAAGAATTACTTTTGCACCGATTTTAAAAACAGAAAATTCCGCGTAAGCGAAATTATTAAAACACAAAAAATGGCAACAAACAGAACGTTTACCATGATTAAGCCCGATGCTGTTGAAGATGGACACATTGGCGCAATATTAGAAAAAATCACAGCTTCAGGATTTCGTATCGTAGCTTTAAAATTAACTCAAATGACTGTGGCAGATGCACAAGAATTCTATGCAGTACACAGTGAGCGTCCTTTTTACGGAGAGCTTGTTGAGTTTATGAGCAGAGGTCCTATCGTTGCTGCTGTTTTAGAAAAAGAAAATGCAGTAGAAGACTTTAGAACTTTGATAGGAGCAACTAATCCTGCTGAAGCTGCTGAAGGAACTATCAGAAAAATGTTTGCTAAATCTGTAGGTGAAAACGCAGTTCACGGTAGTGACAGCGATGAAAATGCAGCTATTGAAAGCGCATTTCACTTTTCAGGAAGAGAGATATTCTAATTTCAATTTTGAGGCAGGCCTAGGGAGATTAATCCCTTTGGCGGTGCCAATAAAAAAAGCGGCTCATTGAGCCGCTTTTTTTATGTGTTCTCCCGTTAGCGTAATACCACTTTTGTAATTACTTCTTTACCCAGTTCTTCATTGAGGTTACGCATAATTTTTTCTTTACCATAACTCAATTCCTCCCGCAGGACTGAGGAGCTGAGTTGTACAATGAGGCGATCACCATCAAGTTTTAACTGGGTGGTGTATTTTGAAATTGCCGGCCCCATCACATCGCGCCAAGCATCGGCAACATTGACTTTATCAAAGCCTTTTTGAAGTTTATTGGTTTCAACAAATGCACCAAGTACATCTTTAATAGATTTAGGATCTGCGTCACGTTTTGCCATTAATCGGTAATATTTATTTTTTCAAATTTTTTATAAGAATAGATCATTCCGCGATCGTTTTTTACGCTGAGCTTTTCACCGTTTGCTTCTAAAACAGTCTCTGTCCAAGAATCAAATGGTGTACGGTATTGCAAACGCAAAGAATCATCAATTATTCTTGCAGTTACTTGTTCTCGGGTGTCGCTATTTACAAAAGTCCCGTCGATTCGCGGAAGCACTTTGGTTCTAAAACCGGTAGAATCTTGGATCTCTATATAATCTATGCGTTCATTAAATTTGTAAGCTCTGTTCTTTCCAAAAGGAGTTTCTACGTTTTCAATTTCCCAATAACCGTTCAGGTTTTTCAATTGCGCTTCGGGATCATTTTTTCCGCAGGAAATTAAAGAGAGTAGGAGCAGTAAAAGGATTCCTGATTTAGTCACAGTTTAAAAAGTTTATAGGTTTGATGAATTTCTTTCACAATAGCTTCGGTACGATCTGCGTGGGTATCACTTATAAAAAGTTGGCCAAAATTATCATCATTTACCAGATCGATAATTTGGGTAACACGGCTTTCGTCTAGCTTATCAAAAATATCATCCAAAAGCAATATCGGTGTGGTATTGCTCTGGGCTTTTATGAAGTCGAACTGCGCCAGTTTCAGTGCAATGAGATAGGATTTTTGCTGACCTTGACTACCAAATTTCTTTATAGGATGACTTTCAATTTTAAAGTTTAGATCATCGCGATGCGTACCAACACTGGTATATTGAAGCGCGCGATCTTTTTTGAGGTTTTCTTCGAATAATTGATTTAAAGGTGCATCGTTGAGCTGACTTTTATATTTCAATTTCACTTCCTCTTTGTCTCCGCTTATCGCGGCATAACGCTTTTTAAAAATGGGCGTAAAATCTTCTAAAAACTGTTTACGTTTTTTATACAATGAAGTACCTAACTCGTGCATTTGCTCATTGTAAATGGCAAGCGTGTCTGGATTAAACGTATGATTAGCATTAAAATACTTAAGTAAAGCGTTACGTTGCGATAAGGTCTTATTGTATTTTATGAGTGTGTCTAGATAAGCTTTATCGCTTTGCGAAATGACACCGTCCATAAATTTGCGACGGGTTTCGCTTCCTTCGATTATGAGATCGCGATCTGCCGGCGAAATGATAACTAACGGAAGAAATCCGATATGATCAGAAAAACGTTCATAGATCTTGCCGTTGCGTTTAATCACTTTTTTTTGACCTCTTTTTGCGCTTACAATTACCTTTTCTTCCCGATCATTTTTATCATAAATACCATCAATCACAAAAAAGTCTGCATCGTGATTAATGTTTTGTGTGGTAATAGGATTAAAGTAACTTTTACCAAAGGAAAGATGATACACCGCATCAAGCACATTGGTTTTTCCCACCCCATTATTGCCTACAAAACAGTTGATTTTAGCATCCAGATCAAAGGAGATGCTTTCAAAATTTTTATAGTTAATAAGCGAAAGTGCTTTTAGGATCATACCGAATATAAATGTTTTAAATGCGCTAAAACCTTGATAAATAAAGGCTTGGTGAATTAAAGCAGCGCGTGCAAATTATTGAAAAATAAAAAACAATACGCTGTTAATATTGAATAAAAATTTTATTTTTGCGCCCAACAAAAGTTAAAGTATGGCAACATATCAAAAAAGAGGTTATAAACCTAAGAACAAAGAAGAGGTTGAAGAGCAGGTGCAGGAAGAAAGCACAACTGCAGAAGTTTTTGAATCCTTAGATGAAGGTGCTTCAAAGACTGAAGCTTGGGTAGAAAATAACCAAAAACCAATTTTTATTGGTATTGCTGTTATCGTAGTTGCTGTTTTAGGTTATTTGGCATTTGAGAAATTTGTTCAAGAGCCCAAAGAACTTGAAGCTTCTAATGAGATGTATCAAGCACAGAATTATTTTAACGAAGCGGTTGAAGGTAGCGTAGCAAAAGACTCTCTTTTTAATCTTGCGCTTACCGGAGGTGAAGGTAAATACGGTTTTCTAGATATTATTGATAACTACGGAAGCACAAAAGCCGGAAATCTTGCACATTATTATGCAGGTATGGCTTACCTAAATACAAATAAGTATCAGGAAGCGATAGATCAATTAGATGATTTTGAAAGTGATGACGCTATGTTGGCGCCATTGGCAAAAGGTTCTATTGGAGACGCGTTTATGCAATTAGATCAGCCTGAAGAAGCACTATCTTATTATGAAGATGCTGCAAAATCTGCAAAGAATAATTTTGTGGCTCCACGTTTTCTTTTGAAAGCGGCGAAGGTTGCATTAGCTCTAGATAAAAAAGACAAAGCAGCTTCATTATTAAAACAAATTGAAGAAGAGTACAGCACGTCTGCAGAGGCTAATGAAGTACCTCTTTTGTTAGGAGTGGCTGGTGCTGAATAACTAAATATAACATTATGGCTACAACAGACTTGTCTGTTTACGATAAAGCAACAATCCCAAATGCGAAAGATTTTCGGTTTGGGATTGTTGTTTCAGAATGGAATGATAAAATTACCGAAGGTCTTTTTCAAGGTGCTTTTGACACCTTTATAGATTGTGGTGTTCAAAAGGAGAACATTGTGAGATGGAATGTTCCCGGAAGTTTTGAGTTGATCTATGGATGTAAAAAAATGCAGCAAAGTTATGATATGCTTGATGCTGTAATTGCTGTAGGTAGCGTAATTCAAGGACAAACAAAACACTTTGATTTTGTTTGTGAAGGGGTAACGCAAGGCATCAAAGATTTGAATATTCAAAGTGATATTCCTGTGATCTTTTGTGTACTTACAGATAATACGATGCAGCAGGCTATAGATCGTAGCGGTGGCCAGCACGGTAACAAAGGTGTTGAAGCTGCTGTGGCTGCTATTAAGATGGCACAACTGCGTAAAGACGCTCGATTTTAAAAAGAATTCGCTATATTCTTAGTTGGAATGCTTTTTGTATTCTTTGGATAGAGGAAAAGTTGTTTTTATAGACTTTCCTTTTATTGTAACTTTGAAATTTAGGAATTATGGGAGTTTTAAAAACACGCAAAAACAAGAAATACAGCTACAGCCCTAGATACTATGAGGGAAGCAGCACTCCGTTTAAATTAGAATCAAAATTTGATCAGTACCGTAAGGCTACACTTGAAAATAAGGGCCTTAAGAAGAAGTTTACTACTGCCTGGGATGATTTTAAATACAATAAAGATGAGCGGGCAAATAAGATGACACTCATCATTATTATGGCGCTTCTTTTTCTTTTTCTTTATATCATCGATTTTGATTTGAGTATATTTTTTGGATAGTTTTTACTTCCCATTTTCAGTATCGATTTTAAAAATTTTGACACCCATTTACATCAGTGTTATCTGATCGTCTATGGGTGTTTATGTAAACCTATTAGATGTCTGATATCATAAAACTTTTACCCGATCACGTTGCCAATCAGATTGCAGCGGGAGAAGTAGTACAACGCCCGGCTTCAGTGGTAAAAGAGTTATTAGAAAATGCTATTGATGCTGGCGCTAGTTCTATAAAATTGCTGGTTAAAGATGCCGGTAGAACCTTAATTCAAGTCATTGATGATGGTAAGGGGATGAGCCCCACAGATGCGCGCTTGAGTTTTGAACGTCACGCCACTTCAAAAATCAACGCTGCCGATGATCTTTTTGCTTTAAGTACAAAAGGATTTAGAGGTGAAGCGTTGGCTTCTATTGCCGCTGTCGCTCACGTAGACTTAAAGACAAAGCCCGAAGATGAAGAGGTGGGAACGCAAATCGAGATCGAAGGCAGTACGATAAAAAATCAGGAAGTTTGTGCCGCGGTTAAAGGAACTTCAATAGCTGTAAAGAATCTGTTTTTCAACATTCCTGCTCGACGTAATTTCTTAAAGTCAGATTCTGTGGAGTTGCGTCACGTGATCGATGAGTTTCAACGGGTTGCTTTGGCACACGAGACTATTGCTTTCACGCTGTATCATAATGATAGCGAACTTTTTAACCTTCCTAAAACCAATAAGCGTCAACGTATTGTGGGTGTTTTTGGTCCTAAAACCAATGAAAAATTAGTTCCCGTTTCCGAGGAAACTGAAATTGTAAATATTGACGGATTTATTATAAAACCAGAATTTTCAAAGAAGACTAAAGGCGAACAGTTTTTCTTTGTGAATGATCGATTTATCAAGCATCCTTACCTTAATCATTCGGTAAGTGCGGCTTTTGACGGCTTGTTGCCCGATCGTGCCCGCGCGAGCTACTTTATCTATCTCAAAGTAGATCCCAAGACGATTGATATCAATATTCATCCCACAAAAACTGAAGTGAAGTTTGAGGATGAACACGCGATTTACACGCTTTTAAGAGCAGCAGTTAAGCACAGTTTGGGACAATTTAATATTGCCCCGGTTCTTGACTTTAATCGGGAATCTAATATGGATACGCCTTATGCGTATAAAAATAAGGAAGCAAAACCACCAAAGGTTGAAGTAGATCGTCATTTCAATCCGTTTGAAGAAGAGCAAAAGGTTACGACTAGCGGATTCAAAAGTGCACCGAGCTATGAAAAAAAGAGTGCTGCCGGTTGGGAAAATCTTTATGCAGGACTCGATAGAAAAACCGACACCAGCGGTTTTAGCCACGTAGAGATCGAGCAAGAGCCAGAAACCGAATCTTTATTTATAGAACACGAAAGCAAAGGCTTCAGTGAGTCTAAAGAAACTGAGAACGATTCAGCTAACACGTACCAGATTCATAATAAATATATCGTGAGTGCGATAAAAAGCGGAATGATGCTCATCGATCAAAACCGAGCGCATCAACGTATTTTATATGAAGAATTTCTGCGGAATATCACCGTCAAAGAATCGGTAAGTCAGCAATTGCTTTTTCCGCTTCGGCTTGATTTTTCTGCTTCAGAAATTGAGATTTTGAAAGAACTGAAAGATTCATTAGAAAACACAGGTTTTGCTTTGAGTATGCCTGAGGCCGGAGTTCTAGAGGTTTCAGGTATTCCTGCAAGTATTCAGGAGAGTGAAGTTTCTATAGTGCTGGAGCAACTTCTAAGTGATGTGGAGCAGGAGGTTCCTAATGCCGGCTTTAGTCAAACAGATGTTTTAGCTAAAAGTATGGCAAAAAGTATGGCGGTTAAAACCGGTGAAAAGTTAGATGAGCGTTCACGGGAGCATTTGGTAAACAAATTATTTGCTTGCACCGAACCCACACTGTCGCCATTTCTTAAAAAAACGTTTATTACGCTTACAGTCGAGGAGCTGGATCGTAAATTTAACGCATAATACTTAACGTATAGTTGCGTTTAATCATTTCAAACCAGATTAATGGGTAGAATAACCGAAACAGTAAAAGTACTTCTTATCATAAACGTGATTTTTTTTCTTGGATCACAATTTTTGTTACCTAATGCAATCCAGCTCTTTGGACTTTGGTTTCCTGAAAATCCAAATTTTCACTTTTGGCAACCGGTGACGCATATGTTTATGCACGATCAGAGTAGCATTTTTCATATTTTATTCAATATGTACGCGCTTTGGGCTTTTGGCGGTCCTGTAGAGCAAGCTTTGGGGCGTAATAAGTTTATTTTCTTTTATTTTTCTGCAGGTCTTGGAGCTGCTCTAATACACACTTTGGTGGGGTATTATCATTATCAAGCCGGTTATGAAGTCTTGATCAATGCAGGTTTAACCCCTGCAGAAATTGCAGATACTGTAAATAAAGCGTTTACAAGTATTCAGCAATCGGGCCAGTATTCCTATCCAAACATTGGAGAGCCTGAAAAAATTCAAGGAATGATCGAAGCTTTTTCTACTTCAGCTGTAGGAGCATCTGGTGCTATTTATGGCGTTTTAGTCGCTTTTGGAATGTTATTCCCTAATGCTGAATTATTCTTAATTTTCTTACCTATACCGATCAAAGCTAAATTTTTTATACCTGGATTGATTTTGCTTGATTTGTTTTCAGGAGTAACCGGTTTCTCAATATTTGGAGGAAATATTGCAAATTTTGCGCATATTGGTGGAGCACTTTTTGGTTTTATTATGATGTGGTATTGGAAAAAGAACAGTTTTAACGATAAACGCTGGTATTAATTTATGGCAGGACCTAGCTTAAGTTATCAATTTAAAACGGCAAACATCGTCGTAAAACTCATCGTGATCAATGTTTTGGTCTGGATTGGTTTTATGCTGTTAGAATGGATGCTGAATTCTGGCTCTATTTTGAGTCATTGGTTTAGTCTACCTACAGATCTAGGCCGATTGATCATTCAGCCTTGGTCGCTGCTTACGTACGCATTTTTACACGCCGGTTTTTGGCATATTTTCTGGAATATGCTCATTTTATATTGGTTTGGTCAGATTGTACTCAATTTATTTACCGAAAAGCGTTTTCTTACCATTTACCTTTTAGGTGCCTTATCAGGCGGAGTTTTATTCGTTTTAGCGTATAATCTTTTTCCTGTTCTCATTACCTCGAGCGCTTATCTGGTAGGAGCGAGCGCAGCCGTTAGAGCCATTATGATCTTTATTGCCGCGTATACGCCCAATACTGAAGTGCGTGTGATTTTCTTTAATGTAAAGCTCTGGCACATAGGTGTATTTGTTGTGCTTACTGATTTGATTCAAATTCCAAGTTCGGGAAATGCAGGCGGACTCCTTGCACACGTAGGAGGCGCTATTTTTGGTTATGTTTATGCACAGCAATTGGGTAAAGGCAACGACATCGGACTTTGGTGGGAACGGCTTGCTGATAGTTTTGTGGGTTTATTTAAGGCCAAGCCAAAAGCAGCCAAGAAAGCCAAAATGAAAACCGTTTATAAGAACAAAACCACTTCAGAAAGAACATCCTATCGGTCGAGACCGTCGATGTCTAAGAATGAAAAGCAGATCAAGGTCGATGCTATTCTAGACAAAATAAGTAAAAGCGGTTATGACAGTCTTTCAAAAGACGAAAAAGACTTCTTGTTTAAAGCCGGAAAAGAGAATTGATGAAAAACCTTGGGATCTGGAACAAGTTTGTATTTTTTATCAATAGCATTTTTGCATTTTTTCTTTTGGTAGGATATCTGCTTCCTTATTATCCGCCAAAAATCTTCCCTCCAATATCGGTATTAACCCTGGTCATTCCCGTGCTCATCGCCGTGAATGTACTTTTTGTGATCTATTGGGTTTTCTTACTGAAGCGTCAGGTTTTATTATCGGTAATTATTTTGGGGTTATGGTTTTTTCATCATACAACCTTATATAAACCGAGTGGAGGAAAACTTCCAGCAGAAGTTGTGAAAAATGAAAATCAAATCCGTTTATTGAGTTATAACGCACACATGTTTAGAAGTGAAGACTTTGATACAGATACTATTAGAAACGGTATTAAGAAGCTTATTGCTGAGGCAGATCCTGATATAATTTGCTTTCAAGAGTACAATAAAAGAGGAGCTCCTGATTTTGATTATCCATATTTTTATAATGGAATTAATACGAATAATAAGTCCAAAGGTCAAGCGGTTTATTCCAAATATAAGATTGTAAATCAGGGATCACTGAGTTTTAAAAGCTCTTACAATAACGCCATTTTTATTGATATCCTTAAAGGAAAAGACACTGTACGTGTATACAATATGCATATGCAATCCCTTGCTTTGACTCCACAATTAGGCGCATTAGAACAAGAGAATACTAAAAGTTTAGTAGGTCGTCTGGGAAGAGCCTTTAAGAAGCAGGAAGATCAAGTCTATAAATTCTTAGCGCATCAAGCCGACTGTTCTTATAAAAAAATAGTAGCCGGAGACTTTAATAATACAGTGTTTTCTTACACCTACAATAAGATTAGAGGAGATAAGAAAGATGCGTTTGAAGAGCAGGGGAGCGGTTTTGGTCGTACGTTTATTTTTGATGTAATTCCCTTACGAATTGATTTTATTCTCACAGATCCAGAATTTAAAACTCAAGCTTTTCAGAATTTTGATGTTGAATATTCAGATCACTTTCCTATTATGGCCGTCTTAGAACTTTAGCTCTAAATTTTGCAAATACGGAAGCGCTTCAGGTCCTAGATTAAAAATCAAATCAAGTACAGTCAAGTGTGGTGTAAAGCCGTGCTCTTCGGCAAAAACTTGTCGGTACTCCGGAATGTTTATTCTGTTCTTGCGTTTGGCGTTGGCTAAAAAACGGTAATCTGAATCATCAGAGTATTCAGCCTGATAAACTTCAGTTTCAGTATATTCTATGTCTACATCCAGCATTTCGAAAATACAATCCATCGTGGCTTTGTTAAGCTCTAGCAAAGACTGGTATTCAGTATGAAAGATAGGATATAGATCATCTTCATAAAATTCGAAAAACGGAGAAGTACGATAGGCGATTACAATAGATCTCCAATGTTGCCGCTGCCAAAGAAAGTTATTTTCAATTTGAGCTTCAGCCGTTTTTTTATGGCCTTGAGTTTTAGTGTGCTTGATGGGAATGTTGAGCAGCAGTTTTCCATTGGCCGTAGCGATATACATTCGGTTTCTATAACTCTGTTTCTGATAATTATCGCAAACCTCAATAATTAACTGTTCTGCTTGAAGCATTGCAGCCGTAGTTACAATATCTGGAAAATAAGTAGGGTTAAGAACACAAGTCATGAGCGCTATTTAGGCCGGCAAATATACTTTAATTTTTCTGTCAGACCGAAAACTTAATAGACTGCTGTTGTATTTTAGTAAGAATAGGATTACATTTTTGATGATCATCTAAATTTGATATTCAATAATGTTATTGCTAAACGATAATAATATTATTTTTCTGCTTAAAAACGAGATAGTTAGATGTATTATGACGCGAAAAAATGTATTTTTGTCTATATTTTTTTTACATCAGTTGAAAAGACTACTTACATTATTAATTTTTCTTAGTGTCATTGGGGCCTATGCAACCTACGCATTTGAGCCTGCTAAGCTTGTCATGCAGGAGCAAGAGCGTCTCACGATGCATCAACGCTTAATGAAGCTGGGAGAACTTTCTGATAGTCTTGAGTATGATCGGAGTATAGAAATGGCTTCAACCTTGATTACTGAAGCAAAACAGAAGAATGATAATCGTTATTTGTTTCATGGTTATAATTATTTAAGTCTTACCTACGACCTGCTGAGTGACACCATTCCCGCATTAGATTACGCAGAAAAAGCCTTGCATTACGCCAAGCTTTCTAAAAATGATACTTTAATATCCTGGGGACTAAATAATCTTGCCGCGAGTCTGGCGTATTTTCCAAAGCGAAAAAATGAAGTTTTAAAACTCTACAAAGAGTCTTTGGTTATTCAAAGACGTCTAAATGATGGCGAATTTATAGATGCAGCACTTAATATTGCTGAGCTTTACCGAGACGATGGTAACTATACCATGATGTATCCTTACCTCAAAGAGGCTCAGGATTCTTATGATCCTGAATCGTTGTACTATGACAATCCCAAAGCCTATCTTGATATTTTATGGGGTGATTATTACAAAGGATTACAATTTGATAATAAGGCTTTAAGCTATTATAAAAGTGCTTTTGAATTGGTTGAGGCCGGAAAAATGGAGTATCTGGCGCTCGATTTTTATGATCGTTACGCTAAGTTTTTAGCCGAAAACAACAAGCCGGAAGAGGCATACGCTGTACATCAACGTTATTTTGATTATTACAGCCATAAAGAACGGACCAAAGCTACAGAAACCGTTCAACTTGCTCAGGCGCGATTAGAAGCAGAAGAGTTACGCCGTGAACGCAACGACGCCAAATTCAAACAAGAAATCTTAGACCAAAATTTAAAGCGCAAAAAAACACAGTCAGTTTTGCTGGGCTCTATTATTGGGTTGATGGTATTGTTCTTAGCTTATTTATTTTATAGTGAAAAGTTACGCCTGGGGCTTATCAAAAACCTAAAGGTTAATAACAAACATCTTAAAAAAGCTAAGGAGCGTGCAGAAAAGAGTGAACGGGCTAAAACTAAATTCTTTTCTAATTTAAGTCATGAGATGCGAACTCCTCTTTATGGGGTGACCGGGATTGTTTCTCTTCTAGAAAAGAGTGAGGCATTTAAAGATTATAAAGAAGAGATAGGTTCTTTAAAATTTAGTGCAGACCATTTACTAGAGATCATTAATGACTTGCTTGATCTTTCAAAATTAGAAGATGAGAGTTTTAAACTGGTTAAAAAGCCGTTCAACATTAAATTATTAGCCGAAGAATTGGTTACTAGCTTCGAGCAACACAGTCTTAAAAACTCTAATTGTAAAATCATTTGTGATGTAGATGCGTCGATACCTAATTATGTTGTGGGTGATTCAAGGAGAATATCGCAAATCCTATTAAACATCTTAGGTAATGCTGTAAAGTTCACTCCAAAGGGTGTGATTGCTTTACGTTTAAAAGATCATTTATTGCCATCTGGCAAACATGCGATCTATTTTGAAGTTGAAGATAACGGGATTGGAATTCCACAAGAAATGCACGAATCGATTTTTGATGAATTTAGTCAAATCGATGAGAAGTCTACAGCAAACAAGGGAACCGGTCTTGGATTACCTATTGTACGTAAACTCTTGCTCAAAATGGGTTCAGATATAGCGCTTAAGAGTGAACCGGGTAAAGGAAGTACGTTTAGTTTTATCATCGAATTTAAAGAAGCCACGTTACTCGAGGTTATAGGCAAGCGCAAGAAAGAGGAAAGTGAAGATTCTGAAGCTTTTGTCGCAGATTTGAGCAATCAGCGTGTTCTAATTGTTGATGATAATAAAATAAACCGAATGGTAACCCGTCGCGTACTAGAACGACAACATGCTGAAGTTTTTGAAGCGCAAAATGGGGAAGAGGCTTTAGCATTAACTCAAAAGAATCATTATGATCTAATCTTGATGGATATCAATATGCCGGGAATGAATGGGTATGAGACCACCAGAGAGATCAGAGCCTTTGAAAAAGAAGTCCCAATTATTGCGTTGACCGCTGCAGAGGCAGAATATATCAGAAAAAAAGCTAAGGAATATGGTATGAATGATGTGATTACCAAACCTTATAACCTTAGCCAATTTTCAAAAGTTATTGTAAAAGAGTTGAAAATCAATACGTTGATAACCGGATCACCTGTTTAAACCGGAAGCTTCAGCCAATTGAAGCGGGTATTGTTTTAAAACCAATTTTCGCTCTATTCCATTCAATTCATCAAATGGTTTGTCAAACTTAAGTTTGCTGTAATCCTCGCGCATTGTAGCGTATCCTGATTTAATTTGGTCCAAAACGTGCACATAGTCACTATATGGAACATCTCTGGAGCAGGTAAATTGAATAACCGCTTTATCAGGTGAGGTTGCGCCTTCGATTGAATTACTTGCATTATCGACAAATCTAATGACCTCCTCTGCAATAGCATTTAGGACAACCTCTTCTTGCTGAAGCATAATTGCGCCTTCGTGATTGATAGCAATTGTCAAAAGATTTTGCTTTGCAATATCTGTGCTGCAATCTTCGGTTTCACAGGGTTTGGGTAATGTTTGATCCAGACCGGCATCATTCATTATTGTTGTGGTCGTCAAAAAAAAGATAAGCATCAGGAAGGCGATGTCTGCCATAGATCCTGCATTTACAGTAGTAGATGTTCTCATAGTGATATGTTTTAAAATGAATATTTAAACACATATCAAGTAATATGCCTAAAATCAGTCTCTTCTGATTTGTCTCTGAATTTTATCTATCGCCTGCTGAATGGATTTTTCAGGTTCTATGACATTATAAGCACCCCAAAAATCAGGATCTCTAAAACCGGAAACCTCGTCTGCTAATATGGTATTTGCTTTAAACTTTGTCTTATTGGTAATGTTTTTAGGACCAAGTTCATTTTCCCAATCGGTAATGAGCATCTCACTGCGAATACGGTATTTATTATTGAATAGTTTTCGCTTCCAATTTACTACAAACTCCAGCTGAACATTGCTGTAGCTGTAATACCACTTCCCATCAGTATTGCGATAATCTACACGGTAGCTTATTTCAGTAGGATAGACCTTGACACGGTTCGGTTTCCGTTTTACAAATAGGGCAGAAGCGCGCTTTCGGTTTTCAACGTTCATATTGTAAATCGCATTGGTTAACGCAAAACTTTCAGCTTCTATATAGAGTTTTCCAAAGTACAGCGGATCTAGAATATTATCTTTTTGTTTAAAGTTGACCACATAAACCAGTTTTCCATCATTGATTAAAGGTTCGCCAAAACTGAACTCATAATTAGATAAGGTTTCCGGAGTCATAAAATATTCTGGATACTTAATCAAATCTGCATATAGCGCGTTTAATGGACCTCCTTGTAGTTTTATGGCTAGTGTGTCTAAACGGTTGTAATTGGTGCTTTTACGGGCTTTGTACACACCTACTAAGTCTACAGCAGAACTTGTATACGGACGTTTTTTAATAGCGACTACCGCTTCTGCAAGAGAAGCACTTCTGTTACGTTTGTTGATGGCTTCCCGATAAAATGCCGTCATATAGGTTTCTGCGTCCAAATAATTTTCTGAACGGTTCTTAAATACTTTAGCAACTAAAGTTTGTGCATCTTTAGGACGTGTGATACTTACTTCGTCTAATTCATACATCTGAGGCGTAAGAGAGATGGTATTACCTTCTTTATTCAAATCGGCTAAGATCACGAGTAATTTTTTATAGCCGGGATAGGTGAGCGCGACTTTAGCGTTGGGCATTGCTTCATCGAGTTTCAGTAAAAAGTTCCCTTCGCTATTAGTAACCGTAGCAATATTGGTCCCTGCAATCTCAAGATTTACAAAAGGCAGTTCGTCTCCAGTATTGGCATCAATCACAGTACCTTTATATTCAATAATCCTTTGATTTTCTTGACCAAAAGTTTGAACACAACAAAAAAGAAGTACCATACAAATGGAAAAAAATCTGTTAAACAGAACCAAATCTTTAAATCTGTAATTTTTCATAGCTTATAATACATTTTTGTCTTTTGAAGATACGAATAATTAAGAATAATTCAACACTGCAATAAAGGAAAAAGCTGGTGATGGCACGATTTCTGCTTATGAGTTATTAGGTAGTCCTATTCGCTTTATAAGCTTACTAAGGATTATCGACTAAATAACTTTAAATTTGTATGACATTTACGTAACAACTGCAGATTTTGTACGTATTTGTAGATGAAGTATTACTTAAACTATGACAATTAAGAATAATCAAATACATCTGTTTGCGCTCAAGTGTTTCTTAAGCGGAATATTCTTGATTTTTAGTTTGGGCATTCAGGCACAAGTAGATAGTAAATCGGGCTCTTTTAAGATTCCTGCTGTGGTTGATACTACCGGAACGCCTACTGCAATTCCCGCTGAAAACGAAGCAAAGCCAGATTTAAAATTATCGCGTGGGGGATTGCAATTAGATGCTCAAGGTAAGCTTAAAGAACGTCCAGAGTTAAAGGCTCCGGAAGCTGCAGACTTTTTTATGATGAAACGTGAGGATTTTGCAGATGCCGGGCAAAAATATACCGATATGATGAATGAGCGTGAGGCAAAACGCACAAGTGATCGCACCGATAAGCCCGCGCATCAGTCAGATCAAGATTTGGGTACGTTTCACAGCGGAGCACAACAGGTGAAAATTATGTGTAGAGACTACCAATTTGTTGATGGAGATCGTGTTGCTGTTTTGGTGAATGACGAGGTTGTGGTTCCAAGTATCTGGTTGACCGAAACCTGGTCAAGCTTTTATCTTCCGTTAAAAAAAGGATTCAATAGAATTTCATTCAAGGCCCTGAATCAAGGCTCTTCCGGTCCTAATACCGCATCATTTATCGTTTATGATGATGCCGGAAACGTGATCAGTTCAAATGAATGGAACTTACTCACCGGAGTAAAAGCCAATATTATGATCGTAAAGGAAGAATAAACTACATCAAATTAAGCACAAGGTTAAAGAAACCCACTGCGCCGCTAATAAAAAAAGCCATCTTATCGATGGCTTTTTTATTTTTATTTTCTGAGGTCTTTATAATTTATAATTTACCTTTTTGTTCCTCAAGATTATTATTTCTGGAACCTCCTTGACTGTACAATTTATTTTCTTCGTCCTTGAACTTGTTTCGATCAGAACCTGTGGGAATATCCAGGTCACTTCCCGTAAAATCAACATCCTTTTTACGATCGCGCAATTGCTCATCAACGCCGCCATCTTTATGAATGTTTTTCTGATTTAAAAGATCTAAGTCTTCTTTGGTTAAATCAGGATTATAATCTGCTTTTTGCTTTTCTTTTGTACTCATAACTTTTTCTTTTGATAAAAGGTAAAAAATATACAAGGTTATCTTGGTGTCTTTAACTGCGTATATAGAAAACTATAACAAGGTTTTAATACTCGCGAAGCCCTATGACCTTTGTATTAATAGTATTTTAGCTTTTTAAAGCGCAAACAGCTTAACACGCGCATTTTTAATTCTATGAGTAGTAAAAGCAAAAGAATTTTAATAAAAACCCTCAAAATTTTAGGTAAAATTCTTGGGGTCATTTTGCTGCTATTGCTCTTGATCGTACTTTTTGTTCGCAGTCCGTGGGGACAGGGAATTATCGTAGATAAGGTGGTCAATTATGTTGAGGATAAAACGCAGACTGAAGTAGCCATTGAGAAACTCTTTATCACTTTTGATGGAAATGTCTCCTTAGACGGTCTTTACCTAGAAGACAAGCAAGGAGATACATTGGTATATAGTAAACACCTGGAAGCCGAAATACCGCTTTGGTCTATTATTAACGGTGGTGGAATAGGGATTAACGATGTTAGTTGGCAAGGTTTACGGGCAAACATTATACGGAAGGATTCGGTGAATGGATTTAATTATCAATTTTTGATCGATGCTTTTGCTACTGCAGATACTACTTCAGTTTCTCAAACACCACAAGATACTACAGGGATTCAGCTTAATTTGGGTGATTTTGAGTTTTCTGATTTTGAAATCAAATACGAAGATGCTGTTAGCGGAATGATCGCTGATCTTGATTTGGGCAATTTAAGCCTGCGAATGCAAGAAACAGATTTGGAGCGCATGATTTTTGATGTGGCAGAAACACGCATTCAAAACACTCAAGTGGTTTACCGACAAACCAAACCTTTACCACCTTCAACAGATACTACGGAAGTTCCTTTACCTATTATAAACATTGGGGATCTTGTTTTAGATCAGGTGAATTTTGAGTACGATGCTGCACCTCAAGGTATTCAGGCGCAAGGTGAGATCGCATCTCTGGAAACGCAAATCCCGTTGATCGATTTACAGGCCAATGTGATCACAGTAGACCAGTTTTTACTGAATAATTCAGCCATCGCGCTTGATTTAAAAACGATAGAAAATGAGGATTCTTCCACCGAAGTTAAAGCGAATACCAGCGAAAGCATTTGGCCTCCGTTTACAATAGCCGTCGACCATATTGGTTTAGCCAATACCAAAATTGATTATACTCTTGACGGATCCAAACCTTCTTCCGGGCGTTTTAATCCCAATGCAATTGCACTTTCTGATCTTAATCTGGATCTTGAAGCGGTCTCGCTTAAAGAGCAGCGGTTAGATGCGGTATTGAATACGTTGAATTTTAATGAAATTTCAGGAATCACATTAGAGCAACTGGCATTAAATCTTTCTGTTTCAGATACACAGTTGGGTGTGAATGATTTGGCTTTTCAGTTGAATCAAAATGCACTTGAAGGATCGCTTCAGCTTGATTATTCGAGTCTGAACACGTTGATTGAAAAACCAGGAGATGCCAGAGTGAACCTTAATTTACCCAGCGTGGTTCTAGATATAAATACGCTTTTTAAAATAACTCCGGAATTACGATCAAATGAATATTTAGCAACCTTAAGTCAGCGCTTACTTCGCGGGCGGTTGAATCTTTCCGGCAAACTCGATGCGATTGATGTAGCGCCGACGCGTTTTAATTGGGGTCGTCAAACCAGCCTTGCCATTCAGGGTAGTATTTATAATGCTTCAGCACTAGACAATTTAGCTTTCAATCTTCCGGTGTATTCTGTGACAAGTACCAAAGCAGATATAGAAAAATTTGTTGCAACCGATTCTCTTGTAGTTCAGTTTCCGAAGAATATACAATTGAAAGGTTCTTTAAAAGGAACCACTTCCCGAGCGATCACAAAAAGTACCTTGACCACGACAGATGGAATTGTCACCCTTGACGGAAGGGCAAACTTTGGTGACAATATCGACTTCGAAGGTAAAGTAAATGCATCAGAAGTCAATTTGGGTAAACTTTTACAAAATGAATCTCTTGGTTTTGTGAGTCTTAATCTTGACGCAGAAGGAACAGGAAATTTTATAAATAATCTTGATGCTCAGGTTAGCGCTCAGATTGATAGTATACAATTCAATACGTATACATTTCAAAAATTAGCGCTTGATGGGAGTTTTCAAAATGGGGTAGGTGATCTGAATTCTTCATATAAAGACGATAATTTAAATATGACTCTCGCTGCTGAACTTACTCTCGATTCGATCGCTTCAGAAGCAAAGATTGATCTCGATCTTATAGGTGCAGATTTACAGGCTTTAGGACTTACCAGTCAAGGTATCAAAGCTGCATTTCACCTTAATGGAACTTTTAAAGGAGATCCTGAAGATTATCAAATTAAAACGCAGATCAATAGAGGGGTAGCGGTTTATGACAATCGGGCTTATCAGGTTGGAGATCTTGATATTGCAGCTTTTGTTAAACCCGATACCACATCGGTTGATATTAGCAATCGCATTTTAGACCTTGATTTAGAATCTAATTCCAACCCACAACAGTTTATAGCAGCTTTGCAAAATCATTTTAAACGCTATTTAGAAAAAGATCCGGTACTCGATTCTATCGCAGACCCTGTTTTAATGAACATCACAGGTTCTATACATCAAGCTCCGATTTTGGGTGAAGTGTTTGTTCCTAATTTGAGAGAGTTAGACACGGTGAATATTGCAGTTGAATTTGATGAATACAAGCGTACGTTTAATGCTGATATACAACTGCCATACATCAATTATAGCGGATATACCATTGATAGCCTTGCCTTTAAAATGGTTTCTAATAAAGAAAACATGGATTTTGGCTTTGGTCTTAAAGAACTCACTGCAGGGCCCGTCGATATGCAAAATACGCGCATAGGCGGAAGGGTGACTAATAGTAAAATGTACATTGATTTTCTATCGCAGCACGAGGGCGAAAAGCTTGTTCACGTATTGTATAAGCTGGCGCTGGAAGAAGATAACATCACGATACAAATAGATCCTGAAGATTTTATTTTAAATAAAAAGCAATGGACGATCAACCCTAATAATTTGGTCACGATGACCAAAACCAATACGGTTTTTGAAAATTTTCAAATGTCCTATAACAATCAGCGTATTGTAGCAGGAAACGATCTTCAAGGCGTCTCCAAAGAACATCTAGGTATAGATTTTGAAAATTTCAAACTCGCCAATATTATGAGTTTGCTCAATCCGGACGCATCCTTGGCTCGAGGAAAGCTAAGCGGTCGTTTTGCTATTGAAGATCCGTACAACGCACCGGGGATGATCTTAGATTTGAATATTAATGATTTTGAAGTCCTGGAGACCGATATGGGCGTCCTTACTGCAAAAGGAAACTCTTCTAGCAGTGCTGAATATGATTTTGAACTGGCTATAAAAGAGGGGGCGGCAGACCTTGATTTACAAGGCAGTTATGTTGCTAATACTGATGCAGCACGACTCGACATGAACTTAGATCTTAATCGTTTTGACGTAGCTGCACTTGAGAAATTTTCCTTTGGTGAAATTTCAAATGCAAGCGGAACCATTAGCGGAGCGATGAAAATAGGTGGTGACACTACAACTCCGGAGTATTCCGGAAGTTTTAATTTTAAAGAAGCTGAATTTGAAGTTACTAAACTTAATGCTTCCTTTTTGTTAGCAGACGAGCAAATTGATCTGGACAACGAGGGGATAGATTTTAATGACTTTAAAGTACTGGATGAAAATCAAAATTCAATTGTAATCAATGGTTCTCTGGGAACAGAAAGTTTTATCAATCCTACTTTTGACCTTAACCTCAAGGCAGAAAATTTCACCGCGTTAAATTCTACAAATGAAGATTTTGATTTAGTCTATGGAAAAGCTGTTTTTGATGCAGATGCACAAATTACCGGAGACCTCAATTTGCCTAATGTGACTTTGGATCTGACCGTAAATTCGGAGACCGATGTGACCTATGTGTTGCCACCTTCAGAAGTTCAGATAGAATCAAAAGATGGTGTGGTACTTTTTGTAAATAAAGAAAATCCAGATGCGATCTTGACCAATAATGAAGAGGAGTCGTATACCGCATCCGGGTTTACGATAGATGCTGATTTTGGTATCGAGAAAGGTGCAATTTTCAATTTGGTCATTGATGAGCAGACCGGGGATAATTTTCAGGTGAGTGGTACCGGCGATTTTGAATTTGACATGTATCCTAACGGAAGAATGACTTTGAGTGGCCGCTATGACGTTACAGATGGGCATTATGAGATGAGTCTTTATAATCTAGTTAATCGCCGTTTTGAGTTGGTTCCCGATAGTCGCATTACGTGGACAGGTGATCCCTTTGATGCAGATCTGGACATCAAGGCTTTTTACAGGGTTGAAACTTCAGCCAGCGGACTTATGGCTTCTCAAACCAGTGGTGCAGATATGAGCACGCAAATGCGGTTCCGTCAGGAAGTTCCGTTTCAAGTGTATATCAATATCAATGGTGAGTTGATGCAACCGTTGATCAATTTCAATCTTGATATTCCTGAAGGAAGCAGAGGCGTTGCCGGTGGGCAAGTGTATAGCAGGGTTCAGCAGCTCAATCAGCAAGAAAACGAACTCAACAAACAGGTATTTTCGTTGTTAGTTTTAAATAGATTTTTCCCAAATTCCTCTACAGACGGCAGCGGTGGTGGTACTGCAGCAATCGCTCGTGATAACCTTAACGATGCGATTTCAGACCAATTAAATATGTTTTCAGAAAAGCTGCTGGGCGATACCGGTTTTGATCTCAATTTTGGTTTAGACAGTTACACCGATTATCAGGGTAATGGGCCTACAGACCGCACGACTCTTGATATTGCTGCGCAAAAACGACTATTTGATGATCGCTTGCTGGTAAGTGTAGGTAGCGCTGTAGACTTGCAAGGAAGCGGTAATACAGATAATGGGACGGCTCCTGTTGTCGGAAATGTTTCTATCGAATATCTCTTGACTGAAGATGGTCGTTATCGTTTACGAGGCTACCGAAGCAGTCAGTTTGAAAATATTATTGATGGACAAATAATTGTAAACGGTATTTCTTTATTGTTTACCCGTGAGTTTAACAAGTTTACCGAACTCTGGCAATCTATGTTTCCTGCAAAAACGGAAGAAGAAGACGATACGAATGAAGAATAATAAGGTGTTGAAGAATAAAGTTTTAATGAGATCGCTTGTTGCGGTGCTTTCGGTTGTGGTATTGTTTGGCTGTTCGGTAGAACGTTTTATTCCTGAAGATGAATATTTGTACACTAAAGAAACCGTAAACATTACACCGGATACGGTTGTCGAAAATCTGGAAGCAATCCGTACCGATCTTAAAGCAGCATTGCGACCAGAGCCTATAAATTCATTTTTAGGCGGTTATCCCGGCTTGTATTACCACTACAAAGCGCAACGCGAAAAACCGGGGTTTATAAATAAATTTTTGAATAAGAAATTTGGAAAAGAGCCGGTTTACGCTTCAGATATAGAGACCTATGAGATGGAGCAGATACTTTTAAACCGCCTGGAGAACAAAGGCTATTTTTATAGTATTGTAAGTTCAGAAATTGTAAGAGATACCAGCGATAAAACAGCTGAGGCCATTTATAGTTTAAGACTTGCAAAACCTTATAGACTTCAAACCTATCAATTAGATACCGATACGCTTCCGGTGTATTCGAAGATCAAAACTTCGATGAATGAAACGCTTTTAAAATCTGGAATGAATTTCGATTTAAGCGCAATGAAATCAGAACGCAACCGAATTGATTCCTATTTGAAAGAAGAAGGCTATTACAATTTTAATAGTGGGTTTTTAATTTTTGAGACCGATACCAATCAGTATAGAAATAAACGATTTGATTTGTATCTACGATTGAAAAAAGATGTACCTCAGAAAGCTGTCGTTCCGTATAAATTAAGTAAAATCAATATATATCCTAATAATCGGGTGGATGTTGATAGTGCAGCATTAGATACTACCAGATATGCAGAAAAGAATTTTATTCAAGATGAAGAATATTTTAAGCCAAAACGTTTAGACCCGTATGTGTTGCTTGAAGAAGGGGATCTTTACAGCCCCGCGAAGTCTAAAGCGACAGGAAGACGTCTAGGAAATATAGGAGCTTACAAGTTTGTAAACATCCGTTATGACGAGATTAAAGGTTCGTCTGAAGATAGCCTCGGCCTTTTAGAAGCAAACATTTACCTATCACCGTTAAAAAAGCGAGCTATACGCGCAGAAGTCAAAGGAGTTACTAAATCCAACGGTTTTTCGGGTCCCGGTTTAGGTCTTACGTTTGTGAATCGAAATTTATTTCACGGCGGTGAAACCTTAAATATTTCGCTTGACGGGGCTTATGAAGTACAAGCCGGAGGTTCAGATAGCAATAGTGGTTCTACAAGTTTGCAATTGGGTTTGTCTGGAAAACTCATTTTCCCGAGAATGCTTTTCCCTGTCGAAATTTCGAAGAACTATTTTAAATATGATATTCCTAAAACTAAAATCGAACTAGGAATAGCGTATTTAAATCGTACGCAGCTCTTTACATTGGGATCTGTAGAATCTAAATTCGGTTATATCTGGCAAGCCAATAAATACGTAACCCACGAGATCAATCCGGTATCGATAAATTATGTTTCATTGGCAAATACAACCGAAGAATTTGAAACGATTTTAGATGAAAATCCATTCTTACGTAGCAGTTTTGACCAACAGTTTATTTCAGGATTAACCTATTCATTCATTTATAACGGAATGGTAGATACCGGTAAAACCCATCAATTTTACCTCAATACCAATTTTGAAACCGCAGGAAATAGTTTGAGTTTAATCGCTGGCGGCGAACGACCACAAAGCATTTTTGGACTGGAATACGCTCAATTTGTACGTTTGGATACTGATATTCGCTATCATTTCAATTTTGCTAAAAATCAAAAAATCGCAACACGCTTATTTGCGGGGTGGGGAGTTCCTTATGGTAATTCTGATGTGATCCCGTATTCCAAGCAGTATTTTTCCGGAGGGCCCTATAGCGTGCGTGCATTTAGAACACGTTCTTTAGGACCCGGAACCTTTCAACCAGAAAACAGCGAAACTTTCAGCTATTACGATCAAACCGGGAATTTAAGATTAGAGGCAAATTTAGAATACCGTTTTCCGCTGATTAGTTTGTTACAAGGAGCAGTTTTTGTAGATGCCGGAAATGTCTGGAATACTACAGACAACGAGGCGCTTGAAGGCGATACTTTTACCAGTGATTTTATGAATCAATTAGGTATTGGAGGTGGCTTCGGAATGCGTGTAGACATTCAAAATTTTGTAATTCGTTTGGATCTGGCAGCGCCCTTTCACGACCCTAGTTTAGCTGAAGGACAACGCTGGTCTTGGGATTTTGAAAATCCTATTCTCAATTTTGCTATTGGTTATCCTTTCTAAAACTTACTTGGTACGCGGATCGCGCTGAAATAATTCGATCACGTTAAAGAGTAAAATGCAAAAAATAACCCAGATCAATCCCGCGATAAAACCTCCGGCAATATCTGACGGAAAATGAACTCCTAGATAAATTCGGCTTATGCCGATGCTTAATAGTAAAAAGGCAAAGAAGAGTATGGCAACAACTTTCAAAATGCGATTCATTTTGAATTGCGTAAACAGATAAATAAGAAAACCATAAAAAGCCATAGCACTCATCGCGTGACCGCTGGGATAGCTTAACGTTTCTACCGAAACCAAATGTTCTATACTTGGGCGAGCACGATCTATAAAACGCTTTAAAATCACATTAGATATCGCTGCCAGTAAGAGTACCAGTGCTGTTTGCGCAACGTATTTCCAGCGCTTGAAAATAAAATAAGAAATACATACAAAAAGTCCCATAACTACTAAATACCCATAAAGATCACCTACATCTGTCACAAACATAAAATACTTTGTGAGTGCTGGTGTACGAAAGGATATGACATAGTCAGTTACTTTAGTATCCCACTTATTCAGCATTTCAGACTCTAAAGTGTCGGTTAACTCGATAAATGCATTTACTCCTACAATTACAACGATCAGTGCAATTAAAACAGTTAAGAGATACGGAAGTTTTGCATCATACTGTTGAAATTTATCAGAAAGCAGCGTTCTGATTTTTGAAATAAACTGATAGAGTGATTGTCTCATAAAATGTTATAAACTTCTACTATTGTGTAGTATTACAAACATATCAAAGCAAAAATGCTTCCTCAGATTTTTATTATAATTTTAATACTGATTGAGGTTTGCGTTTTCGGTATGATCAATTTTACTGATGTCTACAGCAATACCACCATCATTATGATGGCTCATCAGGTAAACAAATTTGGCTCCCCATTCAATTTCAGAATATTTATAAGAAGTACGGGAGTAAACCGATTGTGAGAAGGTGTCATCAAAGGCTTTCAGGGTGACAATGATTTCAGCATCTTTATACATCAATTCTTCACGCGAAAGATTATAAAACGGACTTTCTGTAGTTATGGGATGAACGATCGTCCAGGCAGCCGGTAAGAAAACCACTTTAGATCGCTCAAGATCTAACGGAAAGAAATTTCTAAGGTTAGAATTGTCGCGTAGCATAGAGAGGGCAACGCTAGCTTCTAATTCGAGTAGCTGATTTCCATGCGGATTCACGACTCTAAACATAAAACCGTTGATGTCTTGATAAGGGGCGATTACCGCTCCTTTACTGTATTTAAGTTTCGCTGCGGGTTTAGAGAATCTACCGTAAACCATACCGGTTGCTAAGGCAAAACCTAAAAGCCCCATCATGGATTCGGTTGCAGCAACGATATTCGTTAAAATTCCAGTAGGTGCTACCTGACCATAGCCTAATGTGGTAATGGTTTGAGCGCTGAAGAAAAATGCTTCGGTAAACTGTTCAAATGGTGTTGTACCATAAATTCCGGTGAGGTCTTCAACACCTATGAGCATATAAATGCTTGCGAACAGTATATTAATACAAAAGTAAGTAGCAAGAACAACGATCAAAAATTTGGTCCAAGACATGGAAACCAGTGTATGAAAAAAGTTGATTTTTTCAAGCAAAGGCACATTGTCTTTTCTTATATTAAAAGTACCGTCCTTATTGATTACCCGATAATGGCCAGAGGTCGCTTTTTCCCCAAGTCCAAAATCGTTGTACTTTTTTTTCTCGTAAGCTTCCGGTTTCTTTTCAGCCATAAAAGAAGTATAAGTCTTCTAATTTAGAAACTATTTTTTTATTGGCACCGCCAAAGGGTCAATTACTCCGTCCCGACAGCTATCGGGATGCCGCGAAATTGAACATTCGTTTCTCAACAATGCCTTATGGGTTTGCCCTGAGGAGGTTTACTAACATCCCAAAAGGGTTTAATTTGTGGGGATGTTGTGAAATTAAAAATTTACTTTAAGGAACATTTTATGAGTTTGCTCCTGAAGTAATTTATTGATTGAGTTTCTTCACCACTTTTGCGGGACTACCTACAGCAAGAGTGTCTGCAGGAATATCTTTGGTCACCAGAGAACCTGCGCCAATCACCGCCCGGTCTCCAATAGTCACTCCGGGGCAGATGGTTACTCGACCGCCAATCCAGCATTCTTCGCCAATGCTTACCGGTGCACAGTCTTCCCATTCGCGACGCTCTTTAATTTCTAAAGGATGTCTTGCAGTATAAATATGTAGGCCGGGAGCAATAAGCGTTTTTCTTCCGATAGTCACTTTAGCACCGTCTAAAATGGTAGCTCCAAAATTGATAAAAACACCTTCTCCTGCAAAAATGTGATCACCATAATCACAGTAAAAAGGCGGTTCTAAATGAAGGTCTGAAGCTGCATTAGGACAAAGTTCATTTATTGTTTTCTGAAAGTTTTCGGTATAATATTCAGTTACATTCAGTTTATGTAAAAGATGTTTGGTTTTCTTCCGTAGCGCAATCATTTCTGGAGTATGCGCATCATAGGGCAAGCCTTCAAACATTTTCTGTTTTTCAGTTTTCATTAAAATGGTTTAAAAAGAAGAGACGGCTTCATTTTATAGATATTAGGATTCAATAGTTTTTACAGCACGTCAAATACAAATCCGAGCAGCCAATATAAAACAATAAAAACCACGATGGTACCAATACATCCACATCGACCGCCGCCTATTTTTTTGGCGCCATAACCTGCTATAAGAGCTCGCAATAATTTTTTCATAAGAATGGAATAGGTTGTTTGATTACTAAAGTACTACGTATTGCTCAAGCGATGTTTCTTTTTATACAGATTAACAATACTTTAAAAGCAGCTAGGCACCCACTGGTTTTATGCTTTTGTAATTTTAAAATTCAAGAATATAAATTATGACAACTCAGGATAGAACAAGTTTATTTAAAATGCCACCAATAGTTTTTGGAGGAAATGTTTTTGGCTGGACCGCAGATAAAAAAATGTCTTTTTATTTACTGGATGCGCTTTTAGAGCGTGGACTTAACGTAATAGATACCGCCAATGTGTATTCTTATTGGGGAGAGGGAAATTCAGGTGGAGAAAGCGAAACCGTGATAGGGCAGTGGCTTCACGAAAGAAAAAATAGAGATCAAGTGATCATCGCTACAAAAGTAGGAAGTCCCATCGGTGACGAATCAAATAATCTATCTGCAGCATATATAAAAGAGCAAATTGACCTTAGCTTAAAACGGCTGCAAACAGATTATGTGGATATTTATTTTAGTCATAAATATGATGAAAGCGTCACCCAAAGGGAAACATTAGCAGCCTACAAGCATTTGATTAACGAAGGAAAGGTAAGAGAAATAGGCGCTTCTAATTTTCCGTTAGCAGTTTTGAGGGATGCGATCGAATTAGCGAAGGCCGAAGATTTACCGATGTATAACTATGTTCAGCCGCAATATAATTTGATGGAACGAGAAGGTTTTGAGGGAGATTATCAACGGCTTTGTATTGAAGAAAACCTGAAGGTGATAAGTTATTTCACTTTAGCATCAGGTTTTTTAACCGGTAAATATCAATCGGTCGAAGAAACTTCAGGAAAAGCACGCGAGCGCTTTGTGAAAAAGTATTTTACAGCCAAAGGCAATCGCGTTTTAAAAGCCTTAACTGCGCTCAGCGAAAAATATAATTGCTCAGAGGCGGCTATTGCTATCGCTTGGACTATTGCACAGCCCGGAATTACAGCACCCATCGTTAGTGCTACCAAAATAGCTCATTTAGAGGCTTTTGATCAGGCTTTAAAACTTGTCCTTGATCAGGAAGCGATTGATTTATTGAAAGATGCCAGTGCGTAATTGCTTTTGCAAAATATTTTCACGAAGTATTAAGAAAAGGTGTTAAGACAATCTTAACACCTTTTTATGTTTAAGTATATTAAATTGGCGCAACTCTAAAATTGAATAATGAAATTAAAACTTTACCCCATTGCGACCTTTGCGCTCGCAATGCTTACGGTGAACTGTGCGAGTACTAAGCAGAACAAAAAAAGTGCAGCAGCCGAAACAAAAAAGGAAGAGTCTAAAGGCGACTTAAAACCCTACAACAAAGTAATTACCAAAGAGGCCGTTACCGATTCAGGTCTTTTTACCATTCACAAAGTCAAAGACGATTATTTCTACGAAATTCCCGATACTATTTTTGATCGTGAGATGTTGATGGTAACGCGTATTGCTAAAACCGCATCAGGTATTGGTTTTGGTGGAGGAAAAGCCAATACTCAGGTATTGAGATGGGAGAAAAAGGACAAAAAAGTACTTCTAAGAGTAGTTTCTCACCAAATTTTTGCTGCTGATTCACTTCCTATTCACGAGGCAGTAAACAATTCTAATTTTGAACCTGTACTTTTTTCTTTCGATGTTAAAACCATCAACAAGGATAGTACAGCTACAGTAGTTCAGGTTAATGATCTATATTCAGATGATGTACAGGCTTTAGGATTACCAGGATATTACCGTGATGCTTACAAAGTGCGTAACGTGGATAAAGGCAGAAGCTATATTGAAAGCATTAAAAGTTATCCTTTAAACATCGAAGCAAGACACGTTAAAACCTATAACGCAGGTAATCCACCAAGTAACCAAAGCGTAGGGTCTATTACTGTTGAAATGAGTAACAGTATGGTTTTATTACCTAAAGAACCTATGGAGCGTCGTTATTTTGACCGCAGAGTAGGTTGGTTTGCACGTGGACAGGTAGATTACGGTCTTGATGCGCAAGAAAGTAAAACCGTTCGTTATTTGGACCGTTGGAGACTTGAAGTGAAGCCTGAAGATGAAGCTAAATTCAAAGCAGGTGAACTCGTTGAGCCTAAAAAACAAATCGTTTATTACATTGATCGTGCAACACCTAAAAAATGGGTGCCATTTATAAAACAAGGTATTGAAGATTGGCAAGTTGCCTTTGAAGCAGCAGGTTTTAAAAATGCAATTATTGCTAAAGAAGCTCCAACTGTAGAAGAAGATCCAGATTGGTCTCCAGAGGATGTACGTTTTTCAACGGTACGTTATTTGGCATCTCCAATTCCTAATGCAAACGGACCTCACGTAAGTGACCCGCGTAGTGGTGAGATTCTAGAATCTGATATTAACTGGTATCACAATGTGATGACCCTTTTACGTAACTGGTATTTCGTACAAACAGCAGCGATCAATCCAGAAGCACGTGGTGTTGCATTTAAAGATGAGATTATGGGACGTTTAATTCGTTTTGTGTCTTCTCACGAAGTTGGTCACACCTTAGGTTTACCTCATAACATGGGAAGTAGTGTAGCGTATCCTGTAGATTCATTACGCTCTAAAAGCTTTACAGAGAAATACGGTACAGCACCATCAATTATGGATTATGCACGGTTTAACTACGTAGCACAGCCAGGAGATGAAGGCGTTTCTATGATGCCAAATATTGGAATCTATGATAAATATGCGATCAATTGGGGATATCGTCCAATTCTTGATAAAGAAGGAATGGAAGAAAAACCTGTTCTTGACCAATGGATTCTAGAGCATGCCGGAGATCCTATGTACCGTTTTGGTGCACAGCAATGGGATGTTGTTGATCCGAGTTCACAAACTGAAGATTTAGGAGATGACGCTGTTAAAGCGAGCAACTATGGTATCGAAAACTTGAAGCGTATCGTTCCTAATCTTATAGAATGGACTGCTGAAGATGGTAAAAATTATGATGACCTAGAAACATTATACGGTCAAGTGTTGACTCAGTTTAACCGTTATATGGGTCACGTAAGTAACAACATTGGAGGTGTTTACCAGTATAATAAAACCTATGATCAAGACGGAGCTGTATTTATGCCGGTTCCTAAAGAGCGTCAGGAAGAAAGTATGGCATTTTTACAGGAGCAATTATTCAGCACTCCAGAGTGGATGATCGATACTGATATTCTTAATAAAATTGAAAATAACGGAAACATTGAGCGCATTCGTGGATTACAAGTACGTACGTTAAATAATGTTTTAGATTTTGGTCGTATGGCTCGTATGATCGAGAATGAAACACTTAATGGTCGTGAAGCTTATAGCCTTACTGAAATGATGAACGATTTGCGTTCAGGAATCTTTAGTGAGTTACGTGCCGGAAGAAAAATAGATACGTATCGCCGTAATTTACAACGTGCATATGTTGATCGCTTAGAATATTTATTGACTGAAGAACAAGAAGGACGTCGTAATTCTACAAGTGTTAATGTAAGTCAATCTGATATCAGATCAATCGCACGTGCAGAATTAAATACTTTAAAACGTAGTGTAAGAAGCGCAATTGGTAGAACCGGTGACAGCCTTAGCCGTTATCATCTACAAGATTTATTAGAGCGTATAGATCTTATTCTTGATCCAAGATAAAAGAGAATAACACTAATAATTGTATGAAAAAGACCGGTTTATAACCGGTCTTTTTTTGTTTTTGATACAATACTGTGAGGTTTACTTAAGTAGCCCTACTTATCCCTTTTCTTTGGATTTATAGTGACTCCGCCTTTGGGTTTGTCTTTAGTTGACTTTTCTTCTTTACTTCCAGAAGCTTTCTGAATTTTATCCTCGTCTTTAGATGCATTTGACATAGTTCGGCTATTTTAAATATTAGACATTCTATATTACTCAATAAATAGTTAATATTCAATTAAATAGCGTGTTATTTTAAAGAATCTATTTTTTACTTTTAAAGAATGAGGTTTGATGCGTTTCTCAAAGAATGTCAGGATAAGGAAGTTTTTAAGAAACTTTCTATTTATGCGGTTTTTAGCTGGCTGGTCATTCAGGTCATTTCTACAGTACAGCAACCTATGGGGCTTTCTCCATTGATAGTTACGTATGTGCTTATATTACTTTTAGTTGGTTTTCCTATATACATCTTCTACATCTGGAAATTTCAAATAGCTCCCATACATAAAAAGCAAATGGCAGAAACCGGCATTGTGCCTGAAAAACGTGGTTTCTTTGGAAGTAAAACGCCGTTTCAGCGATATTACTTTCTTTCTATATTTACTATCAGCTGTTTGATCACTTTTGTGCTGTTTTTTGTTATCAAAAATAACTTTTTCAATAAAGCTTCTGCAGAAGCCAGTTTTCTTGCAAGCAGATTAGAAATTAAAAATACCGATAAGATCGGGGTCTTGAAATTTGGAAATAATACCGGTAGAGATTCTTTAGATATCATTGGTAAAATGGCCGCAGATTGGATCATTCACGGCATTACGCAAAAAAATATTGCTCAAGTTGTAACTCCGCAAATTGTTGAAGAGTACACCTCAATTATAAAAGCACAACTTAGCGGTGAAGAAAAATCTACCGTTTTACAAGACTATTTTAAGCCGGCACAAATAATTACAGGAAATTACTTTCTAGATGGTGAAACACTCATTTTTCAAAGCAGTATTACTGATGGTAAACTAGACGAAACACTAATTTCTTTAGAGCCCGTGCGCTGCAACAGTAACAATCCTTTGGATTGTATTGAAGCGCTTAAACAGCGATTATTGGGTTATTTAATAACCATAGATAAGAGAGATAGTGATTTTGAAGAAATTCCTCCTAAATATGAAGCTTATGAGACCTTTCTGAAAGCCAAAAACACTGCCACCTACGATGAAAATACAATTAAGCTTATAGAAAAGGCAATTGAAATTGATCCTGAATATTTTGAGCCAAGACTTTTTCAGCTTACCTATTATTATGATTCAGGAGATGTTCAAAAAGCAGATTCAATTCTAAAGCAGATTTCTAGAAATTTTAATTCTAACAAGCGACAGAAGAATATTGTAAAAATGTATGAAGCCTTGCTTGAAGGCAATAACAACGCCGTTTATAGACATTTAAAAGATGAATATAATATTGCACCCTATAATTTAAACACCAATGCTTCCATGCTTGCCGTGGCCCTCCAATATGTTAATAAACCTGAGGTTGTAGATTCAGTTTATCAGGTTATAGACACCAAGGATTCTAATGTAGAAAGCTGCTATTACTGTGCTAATCGAATATATTTAAAGGTGCTTGCTAAGTTACAACTCAAGGAGTATGATTCAGTAATTCATTATGTGAGCGATATATACCAATATGAAAATCAAGAATATTTTATAGATCCATTAGCGCTGGCTTATCTCAACTTAGGTAAAGATCCTAAGGTGTTATTTAATGATAGTAGGTTGATTTTAAGTGTTGATCAAAAGGCCGAATTTCTGTTATATATGGGACAACAACAAAAGATCATAAATCCCGATAGCCCTGCCATAACTGCTATGACGCATTTAGATGAATTGAATAAAGCACAAATCTCTGAAGAGACAAATGCTTATGTAGCCTATGAAAAGAAACAGTACCAAAATGCTATACGTCACTTGGATAAGCTTAGACAAAAAGATACTACAAATCTTAAGGTTCTGGGGTATTTGGCCAATGCATATGCTGCTATAGGAAATAAAACAGAAGCACAGCAAACGATTGAACAACTTGATTTATTAAAAAATAAATATCAATACGGAGAAATTGATTATCTTAAAGCTCGTTATTACGCTGTAAATAAGAAAGATAAAGAAGCGTTGTTCTATTTGAAAAGAGCTGTTTCAGCAGGTTATCTCTATACGATTTACCGCTATCAATACGATCCCCACTTTTTACCCTATATCAATACCCCTGAATTTAATGAAATTATGACCTATTGGCATTGATTTAAATTTATTGGAATTATGACATACTCTTTTTTCGCAGTTAGCTTTAGTGATGTGGTAGAATTACTGAAGGTTATTATTTGGCCATTGACCTTGTTGATCATTGTCTTTAAGTTCAAGACTTTTTTTGGTAGTGCCCTAAATAGAATGCAGTCGCTTGATGCAAGTGCTACCGGCATATCAATGACATTCCAAGAGAAGATCGAGGAAGCCAAAACTCTTTTGAATAAAAGTAAAGGAGCTTTGCAAAATAGAGCGAAAATGAGCGTCTCAGAATCTAACGATTCAGCTTATAAAATGGTACTTGATGTAAAAGCCTCTCTTTTAGATTTTTTATCTGAAAAAGCTAGAAGCAAAGGGATAAAACCTGAGAAATACAATCCTAAAAGCCTCTCGACACATCTTGCAGAAATTGGTCTGTTTACCCTTCAGCAGCAAAAAGCAATCAATACCGTTTTCGATTTAGCAAACTCAGCAAGTCCTTCAATAACCGAAGATCAAGCCCAAATTGTAGAAGATCTTTACGATTCTATAAAATAGATTAGGATGAGCAAACTTTCTAAAGCATATGCGCTAATCATTGGTGTAGGTAATGATTTACCCACCACAGTTCTTGATGCTACCGCAATTTATAACATCTTGGTAAACGAGGAATTAGCCGGATACCCAGAGGAAAATATCATATTATTAACCGAAGATAAAGCCACACGTCAAGGAATTTTAAGTGGGTTTGATGAGCTTATTTTAAAGATCGATGAAGATGCCTCGGTTATGTTGTTTTATTCCGGTCACGGAGGTTTTTATGAACCTTGGAATCAATTTTATCTTGTTCCAAATGATTTTGATGCAGATGATTATGACACTACTTGGATTACAGCTGAAGAATTAAAAGAAAAAATAAACAAGATCAATTCCCGTAGGTTGATATTTTTTTTAGATTGTTGTCATGCAGCGGGAATGACCCGAGGATCGGTGGGGAGTGGCGTGAGTAACACGGTTGATAAACTACATAATTTAGAAGGGCTTGCCCAAGAAGTGGACGATGGCAAGGGGATGTCAATTTTATCTTCTTGTCGTGAAGATCAATTATCTTGGATTATGGATGGTGATCATAACAGTCTTTTTACTAAATGTCTTATTGAGGTTTTAAAAGGAAGACATAAGTCCGCTTTTGAAGAGGAGTTTATACGTATTTCTGAAGTATTTCAGTATATATTTAAAAAAGTACCCGAGCGGCAACCAGAGCAACGTCCTTATGCTAATCTTCAAATTTATGACGACTTTATTATAAGTTACTTACCTCAAGAACTTCGGCAACAGGTGATAACTAGCGCAAGTCATCAAAGACGGACGGTAGATAAATTGCACAAACCAGATGTAGTTACTTCCTTTAGAAAAAGGACAGATGCAGATGCAGCTATTTTGTTTGTGCACGGTTTTGTAGGGGAGGGGGCACAAAGTTTTGGCGATTTACCCGAGTATTTAATGCAGGATAAGCAGTTTGATGATTGGGATATGTTTCCTTTTGGATTTTCAGAATACATTGCGCCCCATTTAGGCAAGGGAATTTGGGCTTCCAAAGATGATATCACCCGGGTAGCAGATTACCTTAAGACTTGTTTGAAATTCAAATTTAGGCAGTATGATAGCATCGCAATTCTTGCACATGGTACGGGTGGTTTGGTTGTGCAACAGGCATTGTTAGAGCTCGATGAAAAGCGCCTTCTCGATATTACGCACGTTTTGCTTTTTGGTACTCCCAGTGGCGGACTAAAATCTAATTATCTGGAGCGCATTTTCAATAAAAAATACCGAGATCTTGATGCTAACGGAGCCTTAATCACTTCCTTAAGAGATGGATGGAATAAACGTTTTAAAAATCCTTCTTTCAATTTTAAAAGTATAGCTGCAATACGTGATGAATTTGTACCTAGCGCTTCCTCATTTGATCCTTTTCAAGAAGAAGAAACGCTAATGGTTAGTGGTTCACATTTTTCGATGATCAAACCGAAATCTCCAGATGATGAGAGTGTATTACTTATAAAGAACTTGCTCACCGAAGGAATGCAACTGGAAGAAACAACAAATGATGAAGATAAAAATCTGGCACTAGGACAATATGAGCAGGTGGTTGAAGAACTTTTACCCCAATCTCAAAATCTTGATAAACGTGGCTTGGAGCAATTGGTGTACGCATTAGAGGCGCTTGGTAAATCTACTCAAGCAATTGTGGTTTTAAATGAGCATCCACTGTCTAAAAATGATTCGGATGTCATGGGTGTTTTAGCCGGAAGGTTTAAGCGCTCTTACCTCAAGGAGTTTAAAAAGGAATATGGAAAACTTGCTTTTAAATATTATAGCAAAGCACTGGCTTTAGCACAAACCAATACAGATTGCCGGCAGATTTACTATCATTCCATAAACTTGGCGTTTTTAAGCCTGCTTATTAATGATGATCATGGCAATATGCAGAAATATGCTCATATGGCCTTAGCATCTTGCGATGAGGATAATTTTGATAGTTTATGGAAGCTGGCCACACTAGGAGAAGCCAATTTATATCTGGGTAATTTTGATTTGTCTAAAAATTTCTACAGCAAAGCGGCTGTAATGGCCGGACCCCGAGAGAAAATTTCTATATATACCAATGCATATACGGCTTATACTGTATTGATGGAAACTGATAATCCTAAAGATCCCTTTATAGAATTCTTAAAAAATAATTTTTTATTGTAATTTCAATAACCGCAAAACATTGATTTACAGCAAACAAATCTTGATAAATGTAAACCGTATAGCAATCACAGCAATGAAAACTTTTACAACACGAGCAGATGTTACAACAGGATGGCAACAGGCGGTTAAAAAGCCTATTCCTGTGAATTGTGTTCAGATTCATGAGGATTTTCAGGTGACTACGCTAGAAGGCACAATGCATGGTAAACCGGGAGACTGGCTTATGGAAGGCGTAATTGGAGAATTGTATGTATGTGATGATTCAATATTTAGAAAAACGTATGATTTGAAATAAAAAAAGACCGATCAAAAAAATCGGTCTTTTAAATTTATAAATTCAATTTGGTTTTAGTTTTCAGTAACGCGTTTGAGGTTGTAAGGTTCTTCTACATCCTGATCTAATGTTTTGGTTTGTGCTAGAGACTTCTTCTTAACTAAAAGCATAAACCCCGGATAGACCAAGCCTCCTGTAATCAATGCAGTTGCTAATAGGAGCATGGTATCAATATTGGCAAACAAAGTTCCGGCGGAGAGTATTCCTAAAATAAGGACTACCGACAGCGGAAAGGAAATAGCCAAAATATTGATAGCGAAGTTCTGATTAAAGGTTTTTCTAAAATTCAGTACGCGCTTTTCTTGTGCGTCAACGGCTGCAATATGAGCAAAGGGCCAAAAGCTACAGGCGCTAAGTCCAAATGCTAGCAATAGTAGTCGGTCTTGCGCAATAGTGATATTTGCTAAGGATATTAGACCAATACCTAATAAGACAACAATTCCGGCTCTTAACAATAATAAAGAAATGATCTGAGCAAATTGTCTCTTTTTTATTTTTACTGAAAGTCCAATAAATAAAAGAACAAGTGGAGTCATTAAGAGACTTAATCGGCTTAGACTTTCGCTTACAATAAAAGGTAAACTTTCCATGTGCAAGCCGAATGATAATAATACCAAAGCCACTAGAATAAAAATATTGACAGGTTCTGAAACCATAGCAATACAGAGACTCTTTAATTTGGCCTTATTTGACGTATTCTGAATTTCCTGAGTTTTGTAATGCCAGCGCATCGCAACTAAGTACAGGATAAGTAAGACAAAAACTTTGTTCCCTAGATCTGCCATAGCCGCTTTTGCGAGGTACGAATCTCCCAAATACTCCAGAATAAATGGGAAGCAGCTAAGACCCGGTGCTAATGACGAAACCAATAACTGTCCTGTTCTAAAATTAGGCGTTCCTCGTTTTATTCCCAAAATGGGAAGTACCAAAGGCGTTACAAAAAATAATACCACATTAAGGAGGAGTGCAATGAGTGGCAATAATAGGAGTGAAGCTTCAATATTCACTCCAAGTAATGCGATAAAAATCGTTGCCGGTAAAGCCAGGTTAAGAATAATAACCTTAATTCCTGCCAATTCAGATTTGTCCTTGAGTTTAACTTTAAGTAATAGACCAATACCTATAAACAGAAGAAAAAGAAATGTTTTCTGCAGATTAATATCCATCTTTACACAAGGATTTCATCGATCGCATCGGTAAAATATTTCATTTCCTCCATAGTACCCATACTTACACGACACCAGTTCTGATCCCAGAATTTAAATGCACGTACAACCACTTTCTTATCATAGATTTTTTCAAGAAAAGCATCCCCTTCCATATCGATCGGGAAGATCACGAAGTTTGTAGAAGATGGCATATAGTCAAATCCTCGAGACTCTAGGTAAGAAGTTGTATAATCACGTGCCTCTTTGATCTTATCCTTACACATGGTTAAATAGGCTTCGTCATCCATACTTGCAGAAGCCGCCGCAATGGTTGGTCCCGCAATACCCATTCCACCACGTGTGATTTTGTTTATTCCTTCTAATGATTCTTTTTTACCTAACATATATCCCATACGCAGGCCTGCCATTCCGTGTATTTTAGAGAACGTACGAGTTACAAAAACATCATAACCTTCAGCAACTAATGGAGCCATACTTGCTTCTAAACCTTCTGGAGCCAGTTCGAGATAAGCTTCATCTACAAATACAGGAACCGTCTTAGATACGCGTTTACAAAAATCCTTCAGTTTTTCGGTATCTGTAAGGGTAGCAGTTGGGTTGTTGGGATTGGTAATATAAACAAGCTTAGTATCTTCGTCGATAGCGGCTTCCATAGCATCTAAATCATGCTGATAATCTTCAGTTAACTTTAGAGCTTTCCAGGAACCACCGGCTGCTTTGGCAACGCTCACGAGTGACATATAACTTGGATCACCACTTACTACGTTTCCACCTTCACTAAAATAAACCAATGCTGTTTTTTCTAATAAGTCGGAAGAGCCTGGCCCCATCATAATATTTTCGGGAGAAACCCCTTCTTTATCTGCGATCTTTTGAACGAGTTCACCTAAAGAAGACCACGAATAGTGATTTCCATCCCAAACATTGTCTTGAAATGCTTTTGCTGCCAATTTTGATGGACCGTGTGGATTCTCGTTCCAAACAAGGCGTGCTTTTACCGTGCTTAGATCGGGGAATTTTGGAGGCGTAAATTCGTCAAAAGCTGAATTTTTGTATAGAAATTTTTGATTATTTCTCTGAGCCTGTTCTACAGTAGTTGCCCATAAAGCTGTGGGAGCAACAGCAACAGCGCCCACCGAAAAAGCCATTTTTTTAAGCCATTCTCTTCTTGGAAGATTTGAAGTACTCATAGTCTAGATAGTGTTAGTTTGTATTTCTTTAAAGTTAAGAAAACCTAAATGCTAATCACCTCTAAACTTGATAAAAAGAAAGCTTTAAATTATTGATAATTTAAACAAAGTGTCGTTTTATTGAATATATTTTAGTCGAAAATGGTTTTTCAACTTGTGAGTTTTCCTAAACTACTCTTCAAATTATACTGACTACCAGTGATAAACCGTAGAAGGCCTAAGTAAAATTAGAGGTTAATTATCTAAGTTTGGCAATATCGTCAAGTTGCTGTAAATCTTCAATGGTATGATAGATCTGAGAGAGTTGGTTGTTGATCACCGTGCGTAAATGCTGTGGAAATTTATCACTTTCTAATGCATTCTCATATTCTTCGGCACTCATTTTTTCTCCGCGCAGGCATTCTTCAAGTACAGAAGAAATATCGTCTTTGCTCACGATACTTTTGACATCAATCCAAAAGCGATGCAAATCAGCCGCAAGGCTACCTTCATCTTCGGGTCTTGCGTTTAAAGCGTGCAGTTCTTTATCGATTTCTGTTGCAAACTGGTTGCGCTTTGCTGCTTGACGCTGCATAAATCCTTTGAGCGCCGTGTGTTCAATTTCTTGCATGGCTTTGATAAAGCCTTTTTCGGCATCGTAATTTTTTACCAGTAATTTTTGTAATGCTTCGGTAAGTTCCTGATTCAGCTTTTGATTTTGAGCGTTCATTTTTAATATAGTGTGTTTACTTCGTTACCCCTTGATATTAAAGGCATAGTAAAAGTACTTAACCTAATTTAAAACCATTGGTTTTTTGTTAAATTTTGCATTAGGTTAACACTAGTAGAATATATAAATAGCTTATTTAGAGCTCAATTTAAAAAGAGACTTTATGAAACTGTCTGATCTTAAATCTATTTTGCAAAAAGTATATAAAATTGGTTTTGAGTTTCCTGATGGAAAGTTAATACCAAGTCAGTATCAAGTAGTAAAGGTGGGCTTACAAACAGAAAAGATGATTAATCTTGATGGAACTATTGAAAATACCCAATGTATTTTGGTTCATTTAAGTCCAAATCCAAACTTTAATCATCGCCGCAATCCAAATGCCTTTCTGAACTTAATTAAGAATGCTGAAGATCTAATGGACCTCCCTGATGCTCAAGTTCAAATAATATTATGGAGTGCTGCTACAGCAAGTATCTATAATCTAGAAAAAGCTGAAAAATATTTTAAGCTGTTGCCAATCAAAACAGATTCTACTATTAATCCCACTAGGATAACTATACAAACAACACCTTTAATAGATGCGGCGTCAGATCCAAGCTTACCAGGCAATAGTTGTTGTTGATTTAGGTTTAAGATCTAAAAACCAGCGGGTTTAGATAAGATTCCAGTAGTGATATAATTTCCAGCGCTAACATTCCAAGAAGGAAGTTCTTTGGCTAAAAGACCTTTTCTATAAATAATCAGATTGAGGTAAATATTTACTTGGATATTAGCATTATTCCAGAGCCTAAATTTTGAGTTATTAACAAATGCTTTTACGTGCCAAGTGCCAGTATTTGTATCTTTATATGAGTATACTTGAGAACCTTCGATGTATTGATCTCCAGAGTCACTTGAAGCGACTACATTAGTCTCTCCATATTGACCGCGTACATAGAATCCTTGTACAGTTACGGCGTACTGATCTATTGGAATTTTTGTGTCATAATTTTGAACACCTATATTTTGGGTGTTTTCAAACTTTAATTCAGCATAATTAATAGGACCGTATCTACTATTTTCAATATCATATTGCACGATTTCCTTATCCTGCTTTTCTACCAAAAGTTTGGAGCCTCTAATCTCATTAAAATCACCCGGTGCCTCAAGATACAATTTCTCGTCTACCTTAGTGTGGCCATTAACATCTAGCGTAGCTTGGGGTGTAGTAGTATTGACTCCTACTTGTGCTACAGATGTATTTAGATACAACAAAATCAAAACCGATAAAATAAATTTCATAATCCTCTATTTTATGTTTGGTGCTGCAACGCTACCGGTGTTTGAACCTCCAAGATTTGTCTGGATGGGGGGTAATGCTCGATAATAAGATCTATCGTAAATGATTAACGTAATTTCATACTCTATTTCTGTATCAGGATCAGGGTCTAAAAAAGTATTTTGAATTTGTAAATGCCAGGTTTCTACACCCGAACCAGTAAGAGATGGAGCAGTAAAAACACGCGTAATAAAATTACCCATTGTAGGCCTGTTATGGTTTTGAACAGCTTGCTTAGCTATAGGGTCACCGATATATCGAAAATTAGAAATCGCAATCAGATAGCGATCAGCCTCAAAAGAGATATCTATGTCTTCAAGATTATCGCCAACCAAATTATAAAAACGATATTTTTTAATGTTGATAGGTGCAACGGTAAGATTATCAACATTTAATCTGTTTATTTCTCCAACCGGAGTAGAATTGGTCAGTCTCGTTATCAGTTTAAAATCAACATCGTTATTATTAGTGGAACCAAGCTGATTGGTTTCAAATTCGTCTTGAATTAGGGTGGATCCTGCGATGTGTAAATCGGTTTCCGGTTGCGTAGTACCAATACCTACCTGTGCCAAAGTTTTTGCCGAAATGATCAAAACCAATACTAGAAATAATCGCATAGTTTAATCTATTATTGGATTTGTCGCGCTATTTGTCGAACCATTAGCCATTGGAATGGTTATAGTTCCCAATTGTTTTGAAAGATCTCGAGAATAGATAAGTGTAGTGATGGTCCAAGTACCTATCTCATTATCATACAAATTATTTGCTGAAGGAAAATCTGCTGTAAGGTGCCAAGTACCTCCTTGAATGTATGCTGAAAAGTTGGGCACCGTAGCATAACCGTCAATATCCAATTCTCTATTGTAGTAAGCAGAAATGGTATTGACCACAAAATCTGTAGCGCTGATATTTGTATTAAGATCAAAAATCCAGTCTTCGTTAGGATTTTCAATTATATATTCTTGAATATAACCCAAAGCGGTACCGGTAGGGTTACTTACATCTAAAGTCTTTAATTTATTTGAGGCACCTTCCTGTACTAAAAAAGTAGAAGTATCAGCATCAACCATATCGTCGATGACTCCAATCTCAATACCATTTCTAGTGATGGCATCACCGGCAACTTCAAGCGTGACTCTTGGATCTGAAGTCCCTATACCTACTGCATTCTGACCTAGAAGGCAAAAATGTGTACACAAAGCAAAAAACAGTAAAAAATATTTACCGTAGGACATAAACGTAGTAGTTGAAGTGGGTTTATACAAGGGCAAAATAACTGAATTTTAAGATATTAAGCAAATAAACGAGATTAAATATTTGATAAGTAAGAATAATACTACAATTTGTTCTTATGTAGATGAATCAGATGATACCGCTTTATAATTTGTATCTTTACAGCAGATGAGTAGAGATAAGCTTTCGGCTTACTCAGTTATTGATAGCGCTTGGTTTAGATTATTTGTACATCTTCTTGTTATCCCTCTCGTACCAATTCCTTTTCACATACTCTAATTACTAATTTTATTTAACCGAAATTTTCTATGGGAAGATCACAACAAACGTATAGCAAAACAGAACGAGAGAAAAAGAGATTAAAAAAACGAGAGGAAAAACAAAAAAGAAAAGAAGCCAGAAAAGCTAATGCAACAGGTGGTAACTTTGAAGATATGATCGCTTATGTTGATCACAACGGTAACCTTACAGATACACCGCCAGATCCATCAATGAAGGTTGATGTTGATATTGAAGATATTCAAATAAGTATTCCTAAGACCACCGAAGAAGATAAAATCGCTGCTGAGGAAGCCAAAATCAGAAAAGGAAAAGTGTCTTTCTTTGATCATTCTAAAGGTTTTGGTTTTATTATTGATGCAGAAAATCAAGAGAAATATTTTGTACACGTTAGTGGAATCTTAGAGGATGCCATTGATGAAAATGATAAAGTTTCTTTTGAATTGGAGCGAGGACAAAAAGGAATGAACGCAGTTCAGGTAAAGAAAATTTAAAGGATTTTATTTACCACCAACAGGCAAAATGCTTTTCAATCTTTTTTGAAGTAAAACACCAAAACATAAAAGAGCGTTGCTGTTCTAGTAGTTGTTGAGCTGTGGCATAAAAAGAATCAAAGTTTAGCGTGTATGCATCGTTATACGGCTCACAGACCCAATCTTGCTTTTCTGGAATATAAAATCGATAAGTTGTTTGATTCAGGAGTGCAAGTTCGTGTTGTTTATAAAAGTTGCCTGCAATTAATTCTTTATCTAAATCAATTATCCTAGTGCTGACCGGTACAAAAAGTTGAGCTTTAAAAAATAATTGTTGGGTAATAGCATTCGTACGTATATTAAGTTGTTCCAAGAGTTTAAGCGTCTCTTCTTGCTGTAACATTGGAAATTGATGCTCCTTTAATTTTTGTAATTTAAAGGACAAGTGGTCTTTCAGATTTGGACCGACTAGTTTTTCGATCCAACTTCCTTTTCGATCAGGATCATAGAGATAAAATTTATAGACCATTTCGACATGAATATGAAAATTATCAGGCGTTTCTAAGATAAAGTCGAGTTCGCCTAAGGTCTTTTTCTTTGCAATGATTTGAAGGTTTTTAGCCAGAATCCTAAAGTCATTCGCTCTGAGTGCAGCTTCCATAAAATATTCCATACGATGACCGAAGCGCAACGTATTTGAAATAGTAAATGCTGTGGGTAGTACCCTCTTTGTAGCCTTCAGTTCAAAATTTGAAAAGGGAAAAAAAGACGAATCAAACCTTAGTTGAGGCGTCTCTAAAAATCCTTGATATTGCTTCTCTAAACTGATTTCTTAATCGAATAAATCTGACGATAAATAACGGTCTCCGCGATCACAAATGATTGAGACCACCACGCCTTCTTCTAACTGTTCGCAAAGGCGTAACGCGGCAACTGTAGCGCCACCACTGCTCATACCGCTAAAAATCCCTTCTTCTTTAGCCAGTCGCTTTGACATTGCCCGTGCATCTTCCTCGCTTACTTCGAGAACCTGATCAACCTTAGAAGCATCAAAAATTTTAGGTAAATATTCTTTTGGCCATTTGCGTATACCGGGAATGCTTGATTCGTCAGTAGGTTGCACCCCAACAATTTGAACTTTTTTATTTTGCTCTTTCAGATATGTAGAAGTTCCCATTATGGTACCTGTAGTTCCCATAGAAGAAACGAAATGCGTAACCTTTCCTTCAGTATCCCTCCAAATTTCCGGACCGGTAGTTTTATAATGCGCTTTCCAATTGTCTGGATTTGAAAACTGGTTAAACATAAAATAGCCATCATTTTTAACTTTAGCTTCAGCAAAATCTCTCGCACCTTCGATACCTATATCTTTTGACGTAAGAATTACTGTGGCTCCGTAGGCTCGCATCGTTTGCACCCGCTCCTTGGTTGCATTCTCGGGCATAACAATTTCAAGATCTAAGCCGTACATCGAGGCAATCATAGCCAGAGCAATACCGGTATTTCCACTTGTGGCTTCGATCAATTTGGTATCTTTTGTAATCTCGCCACGTTCTAAGGCTGCGGTGATCATATTAAAAGCTGCACGATCTTTAACGCTTCCGCCCGGATTTTGCCCTTCAAGCTTAAATAATAATTTCACTTTAGGGTTTGTCTGTAAAACTTTAGACTCTACCAGTGGTGTATTGCCAATAAGGCGTTCTATAGAATAATTCATTTAATTAAATTTTGGAAAGCCTACTATTTCTGTTCTAATTCTCTTATCAATATTTCAGGCTTATGCGAAACAAGTGAGTAGGGTGGGACCGACTTTGTTAACCAGACATTTCCTCCAATAATACTATTGGCACCAATGGTGGTATCTCCACCAAGAATGGTGGCATTTGCATAAATGGTTACATTCTCCTCAATGGTGGGGTGACGTTTAACCGCTTGAAGATCTTTTGCAACACTTAGTGCTCCCAGAGTAACACCTTGATAGAGCTTCACGTGATCTTTGATGACTGCGGTTTCACCAATAACGATACCCGTGGCGTGATCCATAAAAAAGTACTCTCCAATCTCTGCACCGGGATTGATGTCTACCCCTGTAACGTGATGTGCATATTCTGTCATTAACCGCGGTACAATAGGAAAGCCTCTCTTGTAAAGCGCGTGACTAAGTCTGTAAATCGCAATGGCGTGAAAACCGGGATATGCCAGATAAACCTCTTCAATACTCGTAGCTGCAGGATCATTATTAAAGATAGCCTCGGCGTCGAGATTAAGCTTTCTTAAAACTTCAGGAAGCTCGGCGACATACTCATCCCAAACCTTACTGCATTTTTTATCAATATCCCAACAGGCCAGTTCAACAAGATTTTCAAAAAGGCGCTCTAAGCGATCTAGATCTTCATCAAGATCATTGGGGAAGTTAAAAAGCGTCGCAAAAAGTTCTTTTGTAAAACGTTGAGTATCTGTTTTTAACCTGAAATTGAGATTAGCATTTTGCTTATGCTCCTTGATCTGGTTAACGATTTTATCTTTATTGATCATAGTGTTTCGATTCATTCAAATTTATTGAATTGTATTTGCACAACACGCTCTTAAAGCACTAAAATTCTATTTTTGAATTATGTTTAAAAAAGAGTTTTATTACTTACTTAAAATTCAATATTTAGGATTTAGGTACCACGGCTGGCAAAAGCAGCCCGATCTTCTCACGGTAGAGCGCATGATGCAGCGTACGCTAAAGTATGTATTAGGTCGTAACAATTTTAAATTCATTGCAGCAGGGCGTACAGATGCCAAGGTTTCGGTAAATGAAACCTATGTAGAGCTTATTTTAAAAGAGGAGGCTCTTGCTGATTTACTGGAGTTTCATAAGCTTTTTAATGAAAATCTTCCGCAGGACATTCGCTTGCTAGAAATCATAGAAAAAGCCGATCAAACCAATATCATACAAGCGCCTAAACTTAAAGAATACATTTACCTCTTTTCCTTCGGTGAAAAAAATCATCCATTTTGCGCTCCATATATGATCAATGTAAAAGGGCAACTTGATGTTGAATTGATGCAAAAGGGAGCTGCGTTTATGCAAGGAACCCACGATTATCGCAATTATGCGTATAAAGCTTCTGCCGAAACGCAAACGGTGATGACCATCGTATCTTCAGTGATTGAAGAGAATACCTTATATACGGCTAATTTCTTTCCGAAGCATTCGTACATTTTTAGAGTTGTGGGAGCCGGATTTAAACGGCATCAAGTGCGTTTAATGATGGGGGCCTTATTTGATCTTGGGAATGGCATATTATCTTGGCAGGATTTTGAGAAAAGCTTAGATGGTAAAATTCCGTATAAGCTCACCCATATCGCGCAGGCTTCTGGATTGATCTTACAAGAAGTCAATCTGAAATAGTTCAATTTGACTTAATTTAAGTTAAATCGATACGCGCTTAACAAAGCTTAACCCTTACGCAGTAAGCTTTAACCCGTCGTTAACCCTTATAGCTAACGTCTTCTGCTAACTTTGTTCTTGAATTGATTTTATAACCAACAAAAACAATATACTATGAAAAAGGTAGCGATTTTAGCAACTAACGGATTTGAAGAAAGTGAACTTACTTCACCTTTAGAAGCAATGAAGAAGGAAGGATTTCAGGTAGATATCGTAAGTGAAAAATCTGGAACTATTAAAGCTTGGGCAGAAACCGACTGGGGAAAAGATTATAATGTAGACAAAACTTTAGACGAAGTTTCAGCAAAAGATTATAACGGATTGGTGTTACCAGGAGGCGTAATCAATCCTGACCAATTGAGAAGAAATGAAAATGCGCTTGTATTTATCAGAGATTTTTTCAAGCAACATAAACCGGTAGCAGCGATTTGCCATGCACCGCAAGTATTGATCAGCGCTGATGTAGTAGAAGGAAGAACTTTAACTTCATTCTCATCGATCAAGAAAGACTTGGAAAATGCAGGAGCATTGTGGGTTGATAAAGAAGTAGTGGTGGACGAAGCTCTAGTAACGAGTAGAAATCCTAATGATTTACCAGCATTTAATGCAAAAGTAATTGAGGAAATCAATGAAGGAAAACACGAGTTGCAACACGCATAATCCAATATAATGAGTCGTCCTAAAATAGGTTGACAGTTTTTAAAAGTTTAAATCAATCCGGTGAAGCTAGCTTCACCGGATTTT
>NZ_JAYMEI010000021.1:0-67275 GCF_037029365.1 Leeuwenhoekiella sp. CH_XMU1409-2
GTTTCTTCTCAGCTCCTTCTGAGTCTTTCATAAATAAGTCGAATTTGTGTCAACTTATTTCAGGACGGGACATAAATTCAACTACTAAAGGCCTTTTAATAAAGGCCTTTTTTCAATAATAATGGGTAAATTCAGCATCTAAATTTTTAATGATGCTAAAACGATTTTCTCTTGTGCTTGCTGCCGGACTCACACTTTACGGCTGTAAAACACAAAAAACTGCTGCAACTACCTCCACAGCAGATTCTTCAACAAAACAAAAGTCCAAATTCAAACCTTACAACAAGGTAATTACTGCCGAAGCAAAATCAGATGCCGGTCTTTTTACCACCCACAAGGTTGACGACAAACTGTATTTTACCATCCCAGACAGCTTGATGGGTAAAGATATGCTGCTGGTGAGTCGTATCGCAAAAGTACCTTCAGGCTATGGTGGAGGCTACGTTAATGCCGGCTCCAAAGTAAATGAGCAAGTCATTAGATGGTCAAAACGCGGCAATTATGTAGACGCGCGTGTGATCAGTTTTGAGAACCAAAGTGATGAAGACAGCCCGATCAGCAAATCGGTTGAGGCCAATAATTTCTTTCCTATTCTTTTTAGTGCAGAGGTTGAGACCAAAACACCCGATTCTACAGGTGTAGTGATTGATGTGACCAAATTATTCACACAAGATATCGCGGCAATCAATGCGGTTTCACCAAGATCAAGAAAACAGTATAAAATACGTAGACTTGACAACAATCGTAGCTATATCGAATCGGCACACGCCTATCCTCAAAATGTTGAGATCAAACACGTAATGACTTACGAAGCCGAAGAACCGCCACAACGCGATCAGGCAAGTACGCTTACTTTTTTAATGAATCAGTCGATGATTCTTCTTCCCGAAGATAAGATGCAACCACGTCTTGCTGATGAGCGTGTAGGTTGGTTCACGCTTAGAAAATACGATTACGATTCTGATGCGCTTAAATCTGATGATTATCGCATTTTAAGAAGATGGAGACTGGTCCCTAAAGATATCGAAGCTTACAAACGTGGCGAGCTCGTAGAACCGGTAAAACCTATCGTGTACTATCTAGATCCTGCGACTCCTATGAAATGGAGACCTTATTTTAAACAAGGAATCGAAGATTGGAATGCCGCCTTTGAAAAAGCAGGTTTCAAAAATGCCATAATCGCAAAAGACCCGCCTTCTCCGGAAGAAGATCCAGAATTTAGCCCTGAAGATGTGCGCTATTCTGTAATTCGCTATGTGGCGAGTACCACCCGAAATGCTGTTGGACCTTCAGTATCTGACCCACGTACCGGTGAGATTTTAGAATCTGATGTGATCTGGTATCACAATCACCTACGCTCTTATCGCAACCGCTTTATGATCGAAGCAGGTGCTCAGAATCCGGCTGCAAGAACTTTAGAAACTCCTGAAGCTGAAATTGGCGAAATGATGCGCATGGTAATCGCACACGAAGTAGGTCACGCGATCGGTCTTCCTCACAATATGAAAGCTAGTTCTGCTTACCCAACAGACTCTTTACGTGTCGCTTCGTTTACACAGAAATATGGCTTAACGCCTTCGATTATGGATTATGCCCGTGTAAATTATGTAGCGCAACCCGAAGACGAAGGTGTTCGCTATATCAGAATGATGGGGCCTTACGATTATTATGCTGTGAACTGGGGATATCGCTATCTTCCGGAAGCAGACAGTCCTGAAGCTGAAAAACCTACCTTAGACCAATGGATTCTTGAAAAAGCAGGAAATCCTTGGTATGAGTTTGGCAGTTCAAGAGGTGTTGATCCACATTCACAAACCGAAAGTTTAGGAGACGATAACATCAAAGCCAGTTTATACGGATTGGCAAATATGAAAAAGGTCGTTCCTAACTTAATTGACTGGACGACTAAAGACGGTTACGGCTACGACGATCTTGACGAAGTTTATGGCGAATTAACCCGACTGTGGAGAGGTTATGTTTATCACGTGATCACTAATGTTGGTGGAATTTATGAAACCCGCAAAACAGCAGATCAGGAGGGTGTGGTGTATGAGCCGGTTCCTGAAAGCATTCAAGAGGAAGCGGTGGCATTCTTAAATGAGCATGCCTTCACCACTCCAGAATGGCTTCTTGATGAGGAAATTTTAAACCGAATAGAATCAGACGGTGCTATTGAACGCATTCAGAATTTACAAACACGTGCTTTAGGAAGTCTGCTTAGCGTAGATCGCATCAACCGTATGGTGAGCACCGTAGAACAAGAAGGAAATTCAGCCTACACGCCTCTTGAGCTGATGACCGATCTACGCAAAGGAATTTTCAGCGAATTGTATGCTGCTCAAAAAACCGATGCTTACCGTCGTAATTTACAGCGTGCATTTGTAGATATCGCTTCAGAATATATCAAAAAGGAAAAAGCTGCAGAAGACGAAGTGTTGAAGTCAGACGTAAGCGCGTTGATGCGCGGTGTGCTTACGCAATTACGTCGCGACTTGAATAGAAGAAAAAATTATTCTGGCGACACGATTACAAAATATCATTTTGAAGATTTAATCGCACGCATTGATACCGCTTTTGACCGAAATTAAATTTAAACACCCAACCCTATTTTCAACGCCCGGCTGCTCCCAGTCGGGCGTTATTTTTTTAACAGAATTCTTCTTAAACCCGCTGTTAATTTGCCTTAAATCAGGTTAAACCCTGTTAATTGCAAGAATATAAGCGTGCTCCTGAATACTTTAGTAGTGGATTTCAGCATAAGTTGAAGTCTAAACCAAAAAAAAAATTAAGCTATGAGTTATTCTGATAAAATGGGCGAAAAGCTCAACGAACTACTAGAGAAAAATTATGATGCCGAAGCAGGTTATAAAAACGCTGCTGAGAAAGTAGAAAATTCAGCATTAAAAAATTATCTGCTAAGTCGTGCGCAAGACCGTTATGATTTTGGTCACGAATTAAAAGCAGAACTAAAAACTTTTGGACAAGAGCCTGAAAAAGGAACAAGCCTCGCCGGTGATGCACATCGCTTATGGATGGATTTAAAAACAGCTTTAACTTCAGATAAAGATGAAGCTGTACTAGAAGAAGCTATTCGCGGCGAGCGCGCTGCAGTAGATGAATATGATGAGATTTTGAAAGAAGAGAGCCTTCCTTCATCTACAAAATCGATCATTACCGCACAGCGCAATTCGGTGAAAAATGCTTTAAACGAGGCGAAAGCGCTTGAAGTACTTGCATAAAAACAGAAACTGAACCTGAAGATTTTCAGGTTCAGTTTTAAATTGTGTTAAACTAACCAACCTAACGTTAAACAATCTTAATGTATTTGTTTTCAGAGTATTGAATCGCTATATTAAGAATGGATGTTAACGAAACACATCCCACCAACCAAAAATTTGTTTCGCTAATTTAAAGAAGATAGAAGATGAAGTTTACTGAGAAAATTTCGAACAATTTAAACGAACTATTAACCAAAAATTACGATGCCGAAGCCGGTTATAAATTGGCTGAAGAAAACGTAAAGGACAATACGCTAAAAGAATATTTTGGGCGTAAAGCAAAAGAACGTTACGACTTTGGGCATCAAATCAAAAATGAAATAAAAGTGTACGGCGAAAGTCCTGATAAAGGAACCAGTGTAGCCGGAGATGCGCACCGTTTATGGATGAATGTAAAATCGACCATATCTAAGAATAGTGAAGAAGCGATTTTAGAAGAAACCATCCGTGGAGAAAAAAATGCGATCGAAGAGTACAATGCTATTCTCGAAAATCCAAATCTCCCACCAACAACGGAAGCCATTTTAAACACACAACTAGACCTAATCAAAGGCACATTAGAAGAAGTAAAAGCCTTTGAAGTTATGGCATAAACACATTTATTTGAATTAGCCAACCGAAAGTAAATGTTGAAAAGCGCCTTGATCTCACGATCAAGGCGCTTTTTATTTGTATTGTCAAAAGAATTAATACTTCAAGATTTCCCTGAGGCAGTTTAACTCAAATACCCCGTTAATAACTCCTCATATCTTAACTTTTTAAAGCCTCTGTTTTTCTTTAATTTTAAACTTTTCCGCGTTTGCGACTTCGCAAAAAATAACCCAAAGAGAACCAGAGATGTACCTGATATTTGATACCGAAACTACCGGCTTACCCAAGAACTGGAGCGCTCCCATCACCGATTCTGACAACTGGCCAAGAGCCATCCAGATCGCTTGGCAGCTGCACGATGATATGGGCAACTGTATCGAGCACGAGGATTATTTAATTCGTCCTGACGGATTTGACATTCCTTTTGATGCCGAGCGTATCCACGGGATTTCTACCGAACTCGCACAACGTGATGGTTTACCTCTTGGTGAAGTTTTAGGCAAATTCAAAGCGGCGCTTGAACGCACCAAATTTGTGGTAGGTCAAAACGTGGGCTTTGACGTTAATATTATGGGAGCGGAATTCCATCGATTGGATGTTACCAATCAACTACAAGAATTACCTGTTCTTGACACCTGTACCGAAACCACAGCACAACTCTGCCAGATTCCCGGTGGACGTGGTGGTAAATTCAAATTACCCACACTAACCGAGTTACACCAGTACTTATTCAATCAACCCTTTGCAGAAGCGCACAATGCTACTGCCGATGTGGAGGCAACCACGCGTTGCTTTTTTGAACTGGTGCGCAGACGCATTTTTACGCAGGAAGAATTAGACGTTCCCGCCGGATATTTTGAGAACTTCTCAGAAGCCAATCCGCAGCCTATTGAGTTTATTGGCTTAAAACACATCAACCTCAAAAAGGCTTCAGACGAAATTCGCAAAGAGCTGCAAAAAGCAGATCAGGCCGATATTTCAAAAGAAGAAATCAAGGAGAATAAAGAGCAACTGGCCAAGGTAGATTTTGTGCATTTGCACAACCACTCACAGTTCTCTATTCTTCAGTCTACTGCCAGTGTTCACGATCTGGTGGCAGCAGCAAAAAAACATAAAATGCCCGCGGTGGGAATCACCGATATGGGTAATATGATGGGAGCCTTCCACTTTGTGAAAGCCTTGACCGCACATAACAAAGCAGCGCAAAAGAAAAACGACGAGCTTTTAGAAGCCGGTGAAGAACCTACGGAAACCATCATCAAACCTATCGTGGGTGCCGAGCTTAACGTTTGTCAGGATCACACCAACAAAAGCCAAAAAGACAACGGATATCAAATCGTTTTTCTGGCAAAGAATAAACGCGGTTATCACAACCTTGCAAAAATGGCGTCCCTCGCCTACACCGATGGTTTTTACTACGTGCCACGTATAGACCGCAAGATCGTTGAGCGCTACAAAGAAGATATCATCGTGCTTACCGGTAACCTGTATGGAGAAGTCCCCAGCAAGGTGCTGAATGTAGGTGAAAAACAAGCCGAAGAAGCCCTGCTATGGTGGAAGGAAACTTTTGGTGATGACCTATATATCGAGGTGATGCGTCACGGTCAGGAAGATGAAGATCGTGTGAATCAAACCTTGATCGAATTTTCTAAAAAACATGATGTAAAACTGGTAGCGACCAACAACACCTTTTACATCGACAAAGAAGACGCTCCCGCACACGATATTTTGTTATGCGTGAAGGATGGCGAAAAAGTGGCTACGCCAAAAGGTCGTGGCCGCGGTTATCGTTTTGGTCTTGACAATGAAGAATACTACTTCAAGTCGGCAGACGAGATGAAAGCGTTGTTTACTGATCTGCCGGAAGCCATAAGTAACGTTGATGAGATCGTTGATAAAGTGGAAGCTTTTGTTCTGGCACGTGACGTACTTTTACCGGCCTTTACCATTCCTGAAGAATTTCAGTTTGAAGAAGACAAGCAGGATGGTGGTAAGCGCGGAGAAAACAAATACTTAAAACACATCACATTTGAAGGTGCACGCCAGCGCTATCCTGAGATCACTCCAGATATTGAAGAGCGCCTCAACTTTGAGCTCAGCGTTATTGAAAATACCGGGTATCCAGGATATTTCTTGATCGTGGAAGACTTTATTCGTGAAGCCCGCAATATGGGCGTTTCGGTAGGTCCCGGTCGGGGTTCTGCTGCCGGTAGTGCGGTAGCCTATTGCTTGGGAATCACCAATATAGACCCGATCAAGTACGACTTGCTTTTTGAGCGTTTCCTGAATCCGGATCGTGTGAGTATGCCCGATATTGATATCGACTTTGATGATGAAGGCCGAAGCCGCGTTATGGATTATGTGATCGATAAATATGGGGCCAATCAGGTGGCGCAGATCATCACCTACGGTACGATGGCGGCAAAATCTTCGATCAGAGATACCGCGCGGGTTTTAGATCTTCCGCTAAGTGATGCCGATCGTATCGCCAAGCTGATCCCTAATATGTCGAAACTCGCCAAGATTTTTGGGCAGAGTGAAGCCGACTTAAAAAAGAAATTCCGTTCTGAAGATTTAGTCAAAGTCAACGAACTTTTAAACCTCGCTGAAGGTGACGATCTTGAAGGACAAACCTTAAGACAAGCGCGCCAGCTGGAAGGTTCGGTACGTAACACCGGGATTCACGCCTGTGGGGTGATCATCACACCCGACGATATCACCAACTTCGTTCCGGTTTCTATCGCTAAAGATTCAGACTTATACGTCACCCAGTTTGACAACTCGGTCGTAGAAGAAGCCGGTCTACTAAAAATGGACTTCTTGGGTCTGAAGACCCTGACCTTGATCAAAGACACGGTAAAACTGGTAAAACATAAGCACGGGATCGATCTGGACCCCGACAGTTTTCCGCTAGATGATCAAAAAACCTATGAGTTATTCCAGCGCGGAGATACGGTTGGGATCTTTCAATACGAATCACCGGGGATGCAAAAACACATGCAGGCGTTAAAACCTACGGTTTTTGAGGATCTTATCGCAATGAACGCTCTGTATCGCCCGGGACCTATGGAATACATCCCGAGTTTTATCGCGCGTAAACACGGGGAGGAAGAAATTCAGTATGACCTTCCTGCGATGGAAGAGTATTTGGAAGAGACTTACGGGATTACGGTCTACCAAGAGCAGGTGATGCTGCTGTCGCAAAAACTGGCAGGCTTTAGTAAAGGTGATGCCGATGTTTTGCGTAAAGCGATGGGTAAAAAGATCTTTGCCCTGCTGGAAAAACTGAAACCACAATTCTTAGATGGTGGAGAGAAAAACGGCCACGACCGAAAGATTCTCGAAAAGATCTGGAAAGACTGGGAAGCTTTTGCTGCATACGCCTTTAACAAATCGCACTCTACCTGTTATGCGTGGATCGCCTACCAGACCGCGTATTGCAAGGCCCACTACCCTGCCGAATATATGGCTGCGGTACTGTCAAACAATATGAACGACATCAAGCAGGTGACCTTCTTTATGGAAGAATGTAAACGTATGGGACTTGAAGTTTTGGGGCCTGACGTGAATGAATCGTTCAGAAAATTTACTGTTAACGATCGTGGTGCGGTGCGTTTTGGAATGGGTGCTGTAAAGGGTGTTGGTGCCAATGCCGTAAAAACGATTGTTGAAAACCGGGAGGATGGCCCTTATCGCAGTGTGTTTGATTTGGCTAAACGTATCGACCTGCGTGCTGCCAATAAAAAAGCTTTTGAATCTCTGGCACTTGCCGGTGGCTTCGACAGTTTTATGCCTACACATCGTGCGCAATATTTTAAAGATGAAGGCGACGGCATCACTTTTCTGGAAAAAGCGGTGAAGTATGGTGCCAAATTTCAAGAGAATGAAAACTCAGCACAGGTAAGTCTGTTTGGCGAAGCCAGTGAAGTTCAGATTCCCGAGCCGGTGGTGCCTCCTTGTGAAGAATGGGGAACGATGGAAAAACTACGCCGCGAGAAAGAAGTGGTGGGTATTTATATTTCGGGACATCCGCTGGATGACTTCAAACTGGAAATGGATAATTTCTGTAACGGAAAAATAAGTGATTTTAATAATCTGGAAATGCATCTCAACCGCGAACTCACCATTGGTGGGGTCATTAGCGACGTGCAACACCGGGTTTCTAAAAACGGAAAAGGCTGGGCTGCTTTTACGGTTGAAGATTTTGACGAGTCGTTTGAGTTTAGAATGTTTGGCGAAGAGTACCTCAAGTTCAGGCACTTTCTAATCCCCAACTCCTTTGTGCATATGCGTGTATTTATTCGTGAGGGATGGACCAACCGCGAGACGGGTAAAAAAGGCGATCCGAGAATGCAGTTCAACAACTTTATGCAGCTGCAAGACGTGATGGAAACCTTTAGCAAAAAGCTTACGATCAATCTGGATCTGCAAGAAGTACAAGGCGACCGCATCGAGCAATTGCGTGAAACTTTATTTAATCACCGTGGCGATCATAATTTGCATTTCTACGTATTTGAACCCAAAGAAAAAATAGCGCTACAAATGCCAAGTAGAAAGAAAAAGGTAAAAATCAGCAGCGCATTATTGAATGAATTAAAAGCGCAACGGTTTAGTTTTAAATTGAACTAGTGGCAAAACAATAGATCAGCCCAAAATCGAAATATGATCTTAAGGCATTCAAAAATCAATTTAACTGATTAAAACATAGTCAAATCTAATTCGCTGGTTGTAAGCTTTGGAAAAATAATTGACTAATTTTGCATTATAACCTAATAACAGAATTAAAATGGCACTAGAAATAACAGACGCAAATTTTGAAGAAACCGTATTACAATCTGACAAGCCTGTATTGGTAGACTTTTGGGCTGCTTGGTGCGGACCTTGTAGAATGGTAGGACCTGTAATTGAAGAGATCAGCACAGAGTATGATGGTAAAGCCGTTGTAGGTAAACTTGATGTTGATGCTAATCAGGAGTTTGCTGCTAAGTATGGTGTGCGTAACATCCCAACCGTTTTGATGTTTAAAGGCGGTGAAGTTGTAGGTCGCCAGGTAGGTGTTGCTCCAAAAAATGTATACACAGAAGCTATTGACGGTTTACTTTAAGAGTTTATACTCTTGATTTGAGTAAACACGTACATTATAAAAAAGGTCTGACGTAGCGTCAGACCTTTTTTATTAACGACGCTAAAGGGTTTAATCTTCAAAGGCTTGTCTAACTCCGTTTACGAGGTAAAACTTTAGCTGTATGCAAGCAGTCTCTGCAAGATTTTACGAGCAATTCATATCTTAAATGCGTATACTTGTTAGACTAAATTTTGTACGTTAATCTATAGAAAAAGCCATAGCGCTATTCAAATAAAATTCAGAAAATGGAAACTAAAAAAGGAAAACCACAAGATCTCATCGATGCTAAATTATTAGAAGAACGCAAAGTATTCTTATGGGGTCAGGTAGACGATAAAAGTGCAAAACACGTCGTAGATCGCTTATTATATCTGGACGCGTTGAGCAACGACGAAATTCAATTTTACATCAACAGCCCGGGAGGATATGTGACTTCAGGATTTTCAATATACGATACGATCAAATCGATTAAAAGTCCGGTTTCTACCATTTGCACCGGCCTGGCTGCGAGTATGGGAAGTATTTTACTTTCGGTAGGTGAAAAAGGACGTCGTTTCATTCAGCCACACGCCCGTGTGATGATTCACCAGCCAAGTGGTGGTGCACGCGGACAAGCAAGCGACATTGAAATTACCGCTCAGGAAATCTTAAAGACCAAAGAGTTGAGTGCAAAAATTCTTGCTGACAACTGCGGGCAGGATTTTGATAAAGTAATGAAAGATTTTAACCGTGACCATTGGATGGGTGCAGAAGAATCTGTTGCCTACGGAATCGTAGACGGAATCGTTTAATCAAAAAACAGTAAGCAGCTTGCAGTAGCAGTAGGCAGTATCCGAAATACGGTCAACTGATACTGCGAGTTGCAATCTGAAAACCCCGAAACCTAAACCACAAACGTGATCGATCTACAGGCGCATCTTAACAGCATTGCCGGTTTCAATAATCTGGAACTGCTCGCCGGTCAAGTGGTAGAAGGTTTTATTAGCGGGATGCATAAGAGTCCGTTTCACGGCTTTTCTGCAGAATTTGCAGAGCATAAGGTTTACAATACGGGTGAAAGTACCAAGCACATCGATTGGAAGCTGTACGCACGTTCAGACAAGTTATACACCAAACGCTACGAAGAAGAAACCAACCTGCGTTGTCATCTCATTATAGACAACAGCAGCAGTATGCACTACCCTAAACTCAAACAAACCGATTTTAATCAACCTAATAAAATTGCGTTTTCGGTATTGGCAAGTGCGGCTATTATGCAATTGATGAGGAAGCAGCGGGATGCGGTTGGACTCAGCATTTATGCAGAGCAGTTTGATTACTATGCTCCGGAAAAAGGAAGTGAGCGCCATCATCATATGTTGCTCGATCAATTGAATCAGGTTTTAATTCAACCCGACAAAGCGCAAAAAACAGATACCTACGCTAATCTTCATTTTATTGCTGAAAAATTGAAACGACGTTCGCTGGTGTTTTTATTCAGTGATCTTTTTCAAAACGAATTACAACAAGAAAAGACCTTTGAAGCTTTGCAACATTTGAAGTACAATAAGCACGAAGTCGTGCTTTTTCATACCTACGATAGCGCTACCGAATTAAATTTTGATTTTGACAGCACACCCAAGCGATTCGAAGATGTAGAGACCGGAAAAAGCATCGATGTTTTTTCTGACAATGTAAAAGAAGGATACAACAAAGCCGTAAGTGATTATTTTACAGCACTTAAACTGCGATGCGCGCAATACAACATCACCTATGTAAGTGCTGATATACAGCGTGGTTTTGCGCCAATTTTGAGCACATTTTTAGTAGAACGAAAACAGTTTTTATAAGAAATAAAAAAACTTTCATTTTTTGTTTGCACACTTAAAAAAGGAATGTATATTTGCACCCGCAAGAAAGGAAATGATCAACGCTTCTGCTCTTGCAAAGTTCATAAAATATTGGTCTGGTAGTTCAGTTGGTTAGAATACATGCCTGTCACGCATGGGGTCGCGGGTTCGAGTCCCGTCCAGACCGCAAAAAGCTCTTCAAGAAATTGAGGAGCTTTTTTCGTTTTATATCTTTTGTGAACTTTTTATTTTCTTCCTTCTAGATTCTGAAGGTTTTTAATTAAAGGGAATAGCGTAAACTTCAGTCGATTAAATAATTCCCTGACGTGCGAGTTTAGCGACCAGATGCGTCGAATTCTTTACATCAAACTGAATAAAGAGTTTGCTTACGCGCTTATCTAAAGAACTCTCACTATTGGGTTTGATGCCTTGCTTGATGAGTCGCTCACGTATCTCTCGTTTACTATAACCTTCAGCGAGATCGTTGATCACGATAAGATCTAATTCTTCAAGTTCAATAACATTACGCTTTTCGCTTAAATCGATTTGAGGCGAAACAAAAACAGCACCTGTAGAAGCTTGCTTTACAGCTTGTATGAGTTCGTTTAAGCTACTTCTGCCTTTGCATACATAACCATCAATTTTATAAACGTCAAGTAGTTCTTTGATCTTAACCGGATTATCTTCTACAGAATTTACAATGATCTTAATCTCCGGGTCTAAAGCTCGTACTGCTTTGATCAAGGCGTAGCCCGATGTAAGTTTTCGGGTTAAGCTACCGGGTTTAAATGATAAATCGGTTATCAAGAGTTCAAAAGGCTGCTGCTCTTGAAGCGCTACCTGAATGCGCGTATATGCGGTATCACAGTATTGCGCCTCATAAACTTCAGTAATAAAGGTTTGCTCTTTAAGGGTATCAACGATGCTCTTGGTATCTCCTTGAAAATCTTCAGCTATCAATACTTTTTTAAACATAAATCCTACTTTTTAATAAGGCAATTTGATCACCGCTTTAAAACCAGTTCCGGGTTCTGTTTCAAAAGTAAGGGTTCCGCCGATGGCTAGAATACGCTTTTCCGTAATCTGAAGTCCATTTCTTAGCTGCAAGTCTGCTGTGCTCGCTCCGCGACCGTTATCTGTATAGGTTACTTCGAGCTGTTGCGACGCATTACTGAATTTTAAAGTAACCCGTTGAGCAGCGCTATGTTTACGCATATTGATCATCAACTCGCGCAACACTTTGTACAGCGTGATCTTACTCACTGCATTAAGCCGATCCCAATTCACCTGCTGGTAGCCTAACAACAACAAATTTGTCCCCTCTGGTGTCTGCTCGCGCAACATCCCGGAAAGGATTTGTGTATAGCCGGCTCCTGTATCAATCTCGTTGAGCGTACGCGAAAAATCCCTGCTTTGATCATATAAGCCTTCTAAACGATCTAGCACTTGCTCATTACCGGCATTACGCTGCAACATCAACATCACATTATTTAACCCCGAACCAAAATCGTCGTGCAAACGCCTCGAAATAGCAGCTTCGGTATCATAGGTGGCTTTAAGTCTGTCAATTCGATGCGCATCTTTTAAGCGTTTTGCACGGTATTTTTGATTGAAATAAATCAATACCGAAAGCAGTATCGCTACGACCAACGCGGCAATGATCCAAAGTTTTGTGTAGCGCTCTTCGGCTAGTTTTAATTCATTTTCAACATTTTGCTTTTCAAGATTTAAAAGCGCTTCCTGCTTGAGTTGGTCGTCGTATTTGTATTTAGCAAATTGTGTTTTGACTTTGAGTTCGCTTTCATACAAACTATCTCGTAATGCTATATAACGGTCTTTATACCTTAGATTTTCCGGATCTAATTTCATTTTAAAATGTAGAACATCCAGCTCAGCTCGTGGGACATGAAGTTTGCGTGAAATCCCTATAACTGAATCAAAATAGGCTGTAGCCCGTTGCGGTTGCCGCGTCATAAAAAACTCACCTAAATGCGTGTAGCTAGCCATAGATCCTGTGTGATCATTGGCTTTTTTACGTATTTCTAACGGAATAAAAAAAGCTTCTAACGGTGTTTCAATTTTAGAAGACCACATCGCATACGCCATATTATCAAGCACTCTTGCCTTTAAAGTACTAGAATCCTCAAGGGTTTCTGCCGGAATATCGTTAAGTAATTCAAGTGCTTTTGTATACTCTTGCTGATCAATATAGAGTGTTGCCAAGTTATTTTTATAAATCGGCAGATCTTCGCGAGGTGCTCCTTGTAAAATTTGATCATAGAGCGCTTCTGCTTCCTGTAGATTTTTTAGCCTGCGATGATTTTGAGCAAGACGGTCTAAGGTTGAGAAATACGTCTGAGCATTTTTACCTTGATCGATATATTTTAAAGCTTCGGTAAGGGTCTCTTTACTTCCAAAAAAATCATTTTGCCTTTTCTGAATTGCGCCCATATTTAACAAGGCTTTTCCTATCCCGTTACTATCTGACACTTTCTGGTAATAAAATTTAGATCGGTTATAGCGCACAAAAGCACTATCGGGCTGCTGTATGATGGCCTCAAAATAGTAACCCATCAAGTACTCCTGCATCGCCAAAATAGCGGGAGCATTCATAAACCGCGTGCGATTCATTTGTCTATCGTAAACGAGCAAGCTATCGTACTCACCTAATGATAAGTGCAAATAGTTCTTTTGGTAAGACAAGCGCGCAAAACGCTTCGTGTTTAGCTCACTATGCGCTTTTTCAAAGGCCTTATTCGCAAAATGTTTTCGCTCTTCTAAACTGTATTCCAGATTCTGCGCTTTCTTATCATAGAAGCTGATAGAATCAGAAGGGTCTTCGCTGGTTTTTAGGTCGGTATTTGAATTAGAGGTGCATCCTACAATTAAGAGAACGAAAATCACAAGAAAGCGGTAATACAAGGGGTCAGGATTTTAGCTTAAAACTTCTATGATTAGAAGCTAGTATATATAAAAAATTTAAAGCGCAATAAATTTGATTGAGTTTGAAGATCACTTAAACTGTCTAGGCTCTGGAAGCGGAACATATTCTTCTTCATCCCCCGGGACTTTAGGAAATGCGTCTAAGTTTTGATTTTTCCAATCGGTTTTGGCTTGCTCTAAAACAGCTTTATCTGAATTGACAAAATTCCAAAACATAAAACGCTCTTCATCAAATGGCTCACCGCCAAACAAATAAAGGGTAGTTTCCTCATTAGTTTCAAAAGCGCATAATGAAGCTTTTTTAGCCACCAGAAGTTGTTTGGTTCCGTAAGTGTTTCCTTCAACCTTTACCGAGCCTTCTAAAACATACATCGCCACTTCGCCATAAAGTCGGTCGCCTATGTCAATTTTTTGAGCAGCTTCGGTTTTTATTTCGATAAAAAACAGCGGACTATGCACAGGAACGGGAGCAGATTTCCCTTCAATTTCCCCTGCAATGAGCTTGTACTGAATTCCGTTTTCTTCCCACTTGGGTAAAGCTTCTTTTTCAATATGATAAAACGAAGACTCGCTTTGCTCCAGCGCTTTAGGTAAGCCGACCCAAATCTGAAAACCATGTAGAAATTTAGATTCGTCTCGCAGATATTCCGGAGTGCGTTCAGAATGCACTACTCCTTTTCCTGCAGTCATCCAGTTGACAGCACCCGGCTTGATCTCAACCGCATTGCCCAAACTGTCCCGATGAAAAATAGATCCTTCAAACAAATAGGTCAAGGTTGAAAGCCCAATATGCGGATGTGGAGGCACATCGAGATTTTGATATTCTTTTAAACAAGCAGGCCCCATATGGTCTATAAATAAAAACGGCCCCACGGCGCGCTTCTTTCTAAACGGCAGCAACCTGCCCACCATAAAATTCCCAATATCTGCTGCTTTTTCTTCAATTACCAGACCTACGTTTGATTGCATGTGCTACTCTTTTTAGATATAGTGTTTCTTACACATACCTTAAAAATAAGACAGAAATGCAAATTACAAGCATCACATAGCGATCCTTCCGCTATAATAATCTAAGATTCGTGACGTCAATAAATAGGCATAACGCGCGTTGGTAAGATTAATACGCGCATTGTCAAGGTTATTTTTACTGGTGATGTAGGCCACGCTGGTAGAAACACCCAAATTGAATTTCACTTCATTAATGCGGAAAGATTCTTCATAGGCTTCAACCTGCGCTTCTAAAAGTTGGAAATTTGAGTATGCTGTATCCAGATCATTGTAAGCGCGTGTTATATTTTGTTTTAAGGCACGCTTCGTCTGCTCCAGCACCACCGAAGCCTGATCGCGATTTACCTTTTGCAATTGTACAGCATTCTTTGCCTGAAAGCCATTAAAAATAGGAATGCTCACCGAAACACCCGCAGCACTATTCAGGTTGTTGTTGAACTGATCGGTGTACGAAATGGGAGAGGCTTCAAACAAACCTTCTTGTGTAAAGACAGCATAATCGGTCCCGTCAAGGCGCACAAAATCTCCGGTTTGTACGGTTTGCGTTCCGGCGTCTTCAAACAGGCGCGCAGCGCTAGAATAATTGGTTCCAAAATTTGCAAACAAACTGATTTGCGGTGCATATTGAGCACGGGCTACCGCAACTCCTTTTGCTGCTGCTTCCTCGCGCAATTCTTTTGCTTTCACCGCTGCTAAATTGTGCAACGCAGCCTCATAAACTGCATCTGCAGTATCTGACCGAGGTTCAAGATCCAGTAAAAGCACCAGTTGTGAAGCTTCGATAGGACGCTCTGTATTCAGCAGAAATTTTAGATCTGCAAGTGCATTGTTCAGACTATTCTTAGCGTCATTTACCGCGGTTTGATCTAAAGCTACTTGCCCTTGCAAATCGTGATAAGCCACAGGATCTCCGGTTTCTTCTTCTTGTAATTTATGAAGTCGGTTGAGTTGCTCTTTAGAAGTGATCAAGCGTGTTTCGGCTAGTTTTACTAACTCCCGAAAGTTAAGTACCTGAAGGAAACTCAAAGTCACATCAAGCACTAAATTCTGCCGTGCTTCTTCGATTTCCATTTCGGCGGCAGCCTTATTGAGACTGTTTTGCTTCAGCGTATTTAAAATTCGAAAACCGTCAAAAATGGTCGTATTAATACTGAGTCCGGCGTTAGAGTAGGTCAGCTCTTCATTCACATAGCTGTTTGTAAACGGGTCGATACTTCGGCCATTGCTCAACCCCAAATTATAATTGGCATTGATTGACGGAAGCAGCGCATTGCGGCTTTGCTTAAACTGAATGGTTTCGGTTTCTGCGCGTAGACCGGCAGCTTTTAAATCCAGGTTATGAGTCAGTGCGATCTCTATACACGCTTGCAAACTGATATTTTGTGTTTCTTGTGCATTTAACGTATAAACACAAGCACAAGCTACAAAGGCGTGCTTTAGCAATTTGATAAGCATACTTAATTGATTGATGATGAATTTTAACTAACAGCCCTGAGCAAGCCCAAGGCTGATGTTTCCCGATTGTCGGAAAAAAGGTTGATTAGGCCTTGGTTTTGCTTCCGTCTAAAAGGTGAATGATTCGGTTACCATATTCGGCATTGGCTTCAGAATGCGTGGCCTGAATGATCGTCACGCCTTCTTGATTCAGTTCTTTAAAAAGCTGCATGATTTCTTCTCCTTGTTTCGAATTGAGATTCCCGGTAGGTTCATCTGCCAGAATGAGTTTGGGTTTTGCGATCAAGGCACGCGCGATCCCCACAAGCTGTTGCTGCCCCCCGCTCAACTGACTGGGGAAAAGATCTTTTTTACCTACAATATTAAACCGGTCGAGCATGTCTGCTACCAAAGCTTTACGCTCTGAAGACTTGATATTTTTGTACAACAGTGGCGTTTCTATGTTTTCGTAAACCGTCAATTCATCAATTAAATGATAGGCCTGAAACACAAAACCAATGTATTCTTTATAGAGTTTAGAGCGGTGTTTTTCCTTAAGCGTATGTACCGACTCGTCCAGGAAATTATATTCGCCTTCCTGAAATTCGTCAAGCATCCCGATAACGTTGAGCAAGGTTGACTTCCCCGAGCCCGACGGACCCATTATCGAGATAAATTCGCCTTCTTCTACCTGAAGACTGATGTCATTTAAAAGGAAAACACGTTTTCCTCCTTGTTTGACCCACTTGTAAATATGATTGAGTTGTAAAAGCATAATGTATTTATAGTTCTATTCTAAGGTTCTTATTCGGTTCTTAAAGAGCGTACAGGATTTTGTGAAGCCGCCCTTATGGTTCTAAAGCTGATCGTGAGTAAAGCGATGAATAAAGCCGCAGCCCCGGCTGCGATAAAAATCCAAATGTTTAGGGTGATGTGACTGGCATAACCTTGCAACCAATTATGAGCAAACCACCACGCGAGCGGCACAGCAATAGCAAAACCTACAGCAACCAGTTTTAAAAAGTCGGTAGAAAGCATCAGGGTGATTCTAAGAACACTTGCTCCCACCACTTTGCGCACACCGATTTCTTTTTTGCGCTGCGCCACCATGAGCAGGGAGATCGCAAACAGCCCGATACAACTTAAGATAATCGCCAAGATCGAACCGCTGGTGATCATTGTAGCCATTCTTTTTTCTGCTTTAAACGTGCGGTCTACATTCTCATCGAGAAAGGACCCGAGAAAATCGGCCTTTGGCTCGATCTCGCCCCAAACTTTTTCTAAAAGCGGAAGTGCTGTTGCCGCTTTATTAGGAGCCACTTTTATATAAGCATAATGCATATTCCAGTCGGGCTTTAAAAATAACGTGAGCGGTGCCACCGAAGTGTTAAGCTTCTGAAAGTTGTAATCTTTCAACACTCCTACGACATTGTAAGCTACGCTGTCGTCCATAATAAACCGGGTTTCCAACGGATTCTTTTCCTGCAATTGGGCCGCCATTTGCTCATTGATCAACACCGCAAGACTATCTGAAGCATAGTCTCTTTTAAAACTACGGCCGGCAACCAGTTCCATATCTAAGGTTTCAGGATAGTCGTAATCTACCATCAAAATATGCGTGGTAACCATACGGCCTTTATACTCAAATCCCATCTGGCTTGTTCTGGAGCTTCCGTCGCGTCCCAGCCCCAAGCTGTTATTAGAAGCCGTGATGTCTAAAATTTCAGGATACGCCTGCAATTTATTCCGTAGTAATTGCATCACCTGCGCATCAGAACGTTTTCCGTTAAGCGGTATTGAAATCACTTGCTCTTTGTTATAGCCCAGATTTTTATTCCGCATAAAATCGATTTGTTGCCAAAGCACAAACGTACCACTGATCAATAAAATCGCGATCCCAAACTGAATGACCATCAGCACATCCCGCACCCGATTTTTACGCGTGAGATTGAGTTTTCCTTTTAAGGATTGAAGCGTCCCTAATTTAGAAAGCAGCAGTGCAGGATATCCACCGGCAATCAACGTGATCACCATAAAGACCAGTATAAAACCTAAAAGCACTTTAATACTAAAAACAGCTTCAAAAGTAGCCCGAGTTGAAAACAAGGTTTTAAAAGAATCTGAAAAAGCGGCCGCCAATGCACCTCCTAAAATTGCAGCACCCAAAAAAATAAAAATGCTTTCACCCCAAAACTGAAAAAACAGTTGTGCTTTGCCGGCGCCTAAGGTTTTACGCATCCCTATTTCCCGTAAACGCTGTGTGCTTTTTGCAATACTCATATTGATGAAATTCACACAAGCGATAAACAAGATCAAAAAGCCCACACCTAGCACCAAATACGGCATCGCTTTATCTACGTGCGCGATTCCGTAATCAAAATTGGCATAGGCTCGGTCTTGAAAAGGCAGTAAGCGTATTTGTTTGTAGTTTCCGTTTTGATCGGGCTGTGCTCCATCGCGCTTGGCGGCTTCTAGATCTTCTTTATAATGCAATTGTGTGAACGGAGCGGTTGCCTGCTCAAATTGTTGCGGAGTGACCCCCTGCTCTAGCTGTACAAAAACCTCGTGATTCTCTTTACTCCAATCGTCTTTAATACTCGCATAAGAGAACGAAGCCTGATTACTGAAATCTAAAGCTAAGTCAAACTTTATACTGCTCTGATCGGGGAAATCTGCTGTAATTGCATTTACTGTAAATAATTTCTCTTCTCCTTCGGTGATGACGCGCAGGGTTTTACCTAAGGCGCTTTCTTTGCCAAAAATACGTTCTGCCGCGTGCTCCGTTAGCGTTACAGTACTCAAGTCTTTTGTGGGTTGCGTTTCAACTCCGCGAAGTACAGGAAAACTAAACATCGAGAAAAAATCAGGATCTACGTAGGCAGCACTCATACGCAATTCCTTATCACCGGCTATGACCAAAACGCCTTTACCGTTAACTCGTGTGCTTTGGGCGATTCCCGGTACTTCTTCTTGTAAGGCCGGAGTAAAAGGCACCGATTTAGGAACGCTTGACACGATCCCTTCGGGCGTTTGTTCAGTGGAATACACCTGATATAAGGATGCATTATTTTGATGAAACCCGTCGTACGAAAGTTCGAAAAAGGCATACATTCCCAAGAGAACGGCCACCGCAAAGGCCGTACTCAAACCTACAAGATTCAGTATACTGAAGGTTTTATCCTTCCATAAATTCCGTAGGGCGATTTTGATATAATTCTTTAACATAAGGATTGATTTTGATTGATGAATTATTCGGTTCTCAGTGCTTTTACGGGATTGGCAATTGCGGCTTTCAGCGTTTTAAAACTCATAATGAGTACTGCAAGCAGCATCATCCCTAATCCGCTTAAGGCAAACACCCACCAGCTCATTTCGGTTTTATAGGCATAATCTTCGAGCCACTGATGTAATCCCCACCAGGCAATGGGCAGCGCGATCACATAGGCTACGATGACTAGTTTTAAAAAGTCGGTACACAGCAAGGCATTGATTTGAAGAATGGAAGCTCCCAACACTTTGCGAATCCCAATTTCTTTGGTGCGTCGTGAGGTGGTGTGAATTACCAGCCCCAACAATCCTAAACAACTAATGAGCACCGCAAGACCGGTCGCCCAGTTGAGTAAGGTTGCAATACGCTGCTCTTGCTTATAAAATTTTGAAATGCTCTCGTCTACAAACGAGAGCCTAAACTCCTCTCCGGGATACACCTCTTGATAAAGCTGCTCTACTTTTGCAATGGTATTTTGCCAACCGGAAGATGCACCGGTAAGTTTGACGTGCAGTGTTCTAAAATTGGTACGGCGATCTCGGCTGGTATCTCCGGTAAGCATCAGCGGCATCACTTTATCTTTAAGCGAGCGCTGATTAAAATCCTGCATCACTCCAACGATCAATCGTTGATGCGAATTGAGTTCAAGATATTGCCCTACAATTTTCTCAGGATCTTTAAAACCAAAAGCACGCATTCCGGTTTCATTGATCACATATTCTTCGATGGTATCATTAAGTGCTGGTCTTCCGGCAAGCAATTCGATATCATAAAGCTTTAGGTATTCGGTATCACCATTCAGAATTTGTAGTTCCTGAATAAGCTCCTGACCGTCTTTTTTAAAAATCCCCATTCGAGTCGCCATATTGAATGAAGCAGGCGGCATACCCCCCAGACTCACGTTTTGAATTTCAGGAATACGCTTCAATTCCTGTTCTAAAACAAGCCGTTTGTCTATTGAAAAATCATCCCATGGCGTTTGCAGGTAAGCAACAGCCTCGGTATTAAACCCTAAATCCTGATGCATCATATAATAGATTTGCTTTCCTACAAGGAGTGTGGCGATCACAAAAACCTGTGCAATCGCAAACTGAGAAACGGTTAACACCTGACGCAAAACGCCCTTTTCTTTGCTGCTCGAAACGCTTCCTTTAAGCACGCGTGCCGGTTTAAAACGGGACAACACGACTCCGGGATAGAAACCCGACAATAATGTGATCACAATAACAAGCACGACAACTAGTGCCGCAAACCAAGGAGTCAGCATAAGACTCAGCTCAATTCCTTCAGCCATAAAACTATCAAAAGCCTTAAGCGCTAAGACGCAGAAAACAACAGAACATAAAGCGGCTATAAGCGTGAGCAGAAAGGTTTCGCCTAAAAACTGAAGCACCAATTGACGTTTAGAGCTGCCCATGGTTTTGCGCACTCCAATTTCTTTAGCACGACTCGCTGCTTGAGCGGTATTCAAATTGATAAAATTGATGCTGCCTAAAAGCAACAGGAAAAGCGCCACAAAAACCAAGCTTATCAAAATACCTTTATCGGCTTCATAACCCGAATAGCCATAGGCGCCATACTCGTGATCAAAATGCAAATCAGACAAGGCTTGTAAATTGAACGTACGCTTATTGTTGTACTTGAGCATATCGGCATCAACGTGCGCTTCGCTCAAAGTAGCCAACTGCGTTTTGATTTGCTCCGGCGTACTCTGCTGCGCGATCTTGATATACAATTGCGAAGCATTATTGGTGTTTCCCCAATCATCACCAAAAATCTGATCGCTGCTTTCGGTTTGCTTTGCGGTTTCTAGCGAAATGAACTCATTAAAGTGTAAGTCGGTACGCTTGTCAAAATCTTCAACAATCCCGGAAACTGTTGCTGAAATGGTTCCATCATATACCAAAGATTGTCCCATTACAGCTGCTAAAGGCATATTCGGAAAATATGCTTCAGCACGCTTTCGGGTTAACACGACACTGTTGGGTTGCTGCAGCGCCGTTGCTTTAGAACCGGCGATCCATTTGTATTGAAAAATGTCAAAATAGCTGGCTTCGGTAAGAATTATACGTTCAGGATCTTTAAAGGTTTGCTTGTTTGCTTCGGCCTTAGCTTCAGAAATCCACCAATTATAAAAATAAGCCGATTGCTCAACACCGGTGAGTTGCTCCTTAGCAGCGATACGCATCGGCGGGGTAACCCCTCCGTTTTTATAATTCCCTTGCGGCGTTTCAAAATCGGTTACCACACGATAAATGCGATCGCCGTCCTCGTGAAAGGTATCAAAGCTAAAATCATAATACACCATGAGTCCGATCACAAACGAAGCACTCAACCCAATAGCCAGACTGATGACATTGATGGCTGAAAAAAGTTTGTTTTTCCAGATGTTGCGCCAGGCGATTTTGATATAGTTTTTAAGCATTTGTGTTCGTTTTTGATTGATGAATTATTCCGTTTTTAAGCTTTTTGCGGGATTGATAATTGCTTTTTTAGCCGATTGAATTCCTACGGTTAACATAGCGACACCTGTTACTACAGAAGCAGCAAGCCCAAAAACCCACCATTTTATTTCTATGCGATGTGCATAATCCTGAAGCCATTCGTGCATCGCATACCAACCAATTGGAATAGCGATAAAAAGTGCTACGGCAATGGTTTTTAAAAAGTCTTTAGAAAATAATAGCACAATAGATTGTACCGAAGCGCCAAGCACTTTCCGAATTCCTATTTCTTTTACGCGCTGCTCGGTTACCTGAACGATCAAACCGAAAACACCAAGGGCCGCCAGAAATAAACTAAGCGCACTAAAAAAGCTGAAGAATTGTAAAAGTTTGGTCTCAGCTTCGTATTGTTTTTGCAATAGGTCTGAAACATTATTGATTTCCAGAAGCTTGTAAGGATAAAACTCTTGCCACAATTCGTTGATTTTGGCTATAACTTTTTCTTCAGAGCCGGGTTTTATACGCATGAGTAGGCTTCCGCGATCTGGATTTTTATCAGCCTGAATCACGACTGGTTTTGCGCTGGTTCTAAGATTTTCATTATTAAAATTGCTTACAATACCAACAGGCGTTACTTCCAAATCTTTGTTAGCGACATTTAATTGATCAACTTTTAAAAGTCTTGCAGCCTGAGCGGTAATTAGAGATGGTCTTTTCTCCAACTCAGCTTTTTTGACCGAATCCATTTCAATATAAAAGCTTTGTGGCAGGGCATCACCGCCAAAATCATTGCTCAAAAATCTTCCTTTTTCAATTTCCAGCCCTAAAGTTTCAGCTAGGTCGGTATCGGCGAACATATACCAGATCTCCACTTCATCACCAGTTTTGTCCGGATTTTCAATTCTTCGATTCATACTTCCGCCTCCACCAGATGGAATCCAGGAAGAAATACTCGCATTTTCTACAAACGGACTTTTAAGTAATTCGTTTTTAAAACTCTCGCCTTTATTCTGCCAAGTCGAATATTTAATGCTTAAAAGATTGGAAGCATCGAACCCAATATCTTTAGATTTTAAAAGTGTTACTTGTTGGTTTACCACGATCATAGCGATGAGTACAACCAGTGATATTGAAAACTGAAAGACCACAAGCCCTTTTCTCACAAACTGAGTTTGGCCTGTAGCATTAGATCTAAATTTCTTGCGCAATGAAGCCAAAGGATTTATTCTTGAGATCAACAGCGCAGGATATAAGCCCGTTAGAACACTTAAGGCGAAAATCGATGCAATGGCACCTAAAAATAATAACGCAGAATTGCTAAAAGTAAGCGCCAAAGGATGATCGATATAACTTACGATGCCTGGTAAACTCAGCTGATAGATCGCAAAAGCAAGAATGCCAGAAATAAGAAAAAACAATCCAGACTCTGCCAAATATTGAGATATAAGCTGAAACCGATCTGCTCCTAAAACCTTTCTAACACCAGTCTCCTGCATTTTGTGAGAAGCTCTGGCTGTAGTTAGGTTGACATAATTGATGCAGGCGATAACCAATAATAAAATCGCTATCGCACCTAGAATATAAAGTTTCTGAGCACTTCCTTTGTAAATCTGGTTGCCAGCAAAATCAGATCTTAGATAAATATCTTGTAAAGGCTGTAACTCAAATTTATCTGGATGTTCCACTTCGGTATAATTTGAATACCAATTATTATATTTCGCTTCAAAGGTTGTTTTATCCACATCGTTTTTCAGACTTACATAATAGGTTTGAAAAAATCCAAACTGCTTTTTATTAAGTACCTCTGTTCTGGGTTTATGCAGATATATCACCTGCCCTCTTAGATGTGTATTTTCCGGAATATCTTTGAAAATCCCCGTGATAAGATACTCGTTAGGCTCATTGCTGTAAGAAGGCAGATCTTTAATGGTCTCTCCAACCGGGTTTCTACCGTTAAAAAATCTTTTTACCAAGGATTCTGAAATGATAATATTTAGAGTTCCTTCAACCAAATTTTCAGGATTCCCTGAAGTGATCTCAATATCAAACATCTCCAGAAATGAAGGGTTGGTGTAGATCACCTTGGTTTTTGTGCCTTCACCCCGAATATTTCTAAAACTAAAATTGGTGTCAAATTGTTCGATGGTGGTAATCGCCTCCACATCCGGGAAATCTTTTAAAGCGATATTAGTTCCTGATAATGCATAATCTCCTTTTTCTAAAAGTTCTCCATCCCGAGTAGTTATAGTATTCAGCCTAAAAATCTGGTCTTTTTTGGTCCAAAAGCTATCATACGATGATTCATCGATCACCACAGTGGTTACGGCTAGACAGGCTGCTAATCCAATCGTTAACCCAATAATATTGATTAGCGAATAAGTGCTGTTTTTAAGAAGATTCCGCCAAGCGATTTTGATATAGTTTCTAAACATATTATTGTTATTGCTATTCTAATTATTATTCTGTACGCAGTGATTTTACGGGATTTGCTATTGCTGCTTTTATGGCTTGAATGCTCAGGGTCAACAATGCAATAGTGATCGCAATACCTCCCGCTAAGAAATAGAGTTCATAAGGATCTGAAATTTTATAGGCAAAATCCTGTAACCAGGTTGTAGTTATATACCATGCTAGAGGCATTGCGACACAAAGCGCAATCACAATAAGTTTCAAAAAGCTGATAGACAACAAGTAGGTGATTTGAGCGATAGAAGCACCAAGAACTTTACGTATGCCTATTTCCTTTTTTCGCTGTGCTGCCATAAAAACTGAAAGTCCAAACAAACCTAAGCAAGAAATCAAAATGGTTATTGCGGCAAAAACATTCAGAATCTTCGCAGTGCGCTGTTCACTTTCATAAAGATTTTGATAATCTTGATCTAAGAAGGAATACGTGATCGCACTATCAGGTTTAAACGCTTTCCATACCTGTTGAATTTCTGAAAGGGCCTGAGCTGTATTCCCTTGTACCTTAATTAGAACTTTAGCAGACCAGTCATACTCTGCAAAAAGTGCTACCGGAGTGATCTTTTGATGTAGTGATACAAAATTAAAATCTTGCAGAACACCTTTGACATATCCAGCCCTTCCATTAAGATTTACTGCCTTTCCTATAGCTTCTTCTGGAGTAAATCCTAATTTATTTGCTGCTGTTTCATTCAACATAAAAGCATAAGTACGTTCTTCAGAAGCAACTTTCACTTGCATTTTATCGGTTTCATTAAAATTGGACCCTGCGATTACGTGCATATCCAATGTGGTAACATAGTCTTTATCTACAGGTGCTGCAGTTATTGAAATCCCGCTTTCTTGGCCATTAACCTGAATACTGTACCCGCCTTGCATATCTACCGGAGTATGAGAAGATGTCGTGACGTTTGATATGGACTGCGAGGCCAATAATGCATTTTTAAAAGACTCTACCGTTTGTTGAGACATTCCGTTAGCATCGACAACAACAACATTAGATCGATCAAGACCTGTATCGGTATCTTTAATGTAATCAAGTTGCCTTTTTGCTACCAAAGTACCAATGATAAAAACTACGGAAACCGTAAACTGAAAGACAATTAGCAACTTTCTAACACTACCGCTTTTGCTCAGGGAGGAGGTGTTATTCTTTAAGGCAGTTGCTGGTTTGAACCTCGATAAAATAAGTGCAGGCCAACCTCCTGCTAATAGTGTAGTACTGCAAAGCAGAACTACCAGAGTGATTACGAAGTATGACCAATCCCAACTAGCAAGACTTATATTTAATCCTGTCAGATTATTAAATGTGGGTAGCAATGCGAGTGCTCCCAACGTACCTATCATGATAGCCAAAACAATTATAACCCCTGCTTCGGTTAAAAATTGAGCAATTAAGCTTTTACGCGGAGCACCCATCACTTTACGCACACCTATTTCTCTAAGACGCTCAACAGATTTTGCTGTCATTAAATTGGTGAAATTTATTGCCGCTATTGTAAGTAACAACACTGCTAATGCTCCCAAAATGAATAAATAGGTTTTCAAATTACCTGATGCTTCAGCCGAAAGATGATCTTCATTAAGTGGAACAAAGTCAAAGTGCATCTTAAAACCAGCCTGAAAATCTTCCTCAAATTCCTTTTGAACAAAGGCATTAAACTTTTGCTCTACCTGTGTACGTTGTTGTGCATCTTTCAGCAGCAAATAAGAATGATCGTTTGCTGAATTCCAGATTTCCCGTTCAGCACGCTTACTTGATTGATAAGATCCCAACAAGTCAAATTGAAGCGAAGAATACGGTAAGTTATCTTCAATCACTCCGGTTACTTCCCATACATTATCATTAATAACAACTGACTTTCCTAAAGCCGGTTGAGCTCCAAAATATCGGGTAGCAGTGGTTTGAGTAAGTATTACAGCATTAGGCTTGTTTAGAGCTGACTTAGAATTACCATTTAAAAAATCAAAACTGAAAATATTAAGAATGGATGCATCTGCAAGAATCATATTCCTTTCAGTGAAATTCTTACCATCTATTTCAACCTCCCGACGATCATATTTATAAACACGCACCGCATCTTCTACTTCAAAAAATTCCCGCTTGGCTACGGGAGCAACTGCAGTTGGCGTGTAGCGTGAAATGGTAGCTTCTGCATCAGAAGGAGACTTATAGCTATAGTTTACATATACGATACGATCTGCCTTCTCATTAAAACGGTCATACCGCAATTCATTTAAAATATAAGTTCCGAGGAGCAAAAAACTTATAACGCCTACAACCAAGCCTGCAAGACTTAATGAACTCGTCAACGTATTCTTACGGAGACTTCGCCAGGCGATTTTGATATAATTTCTAAACATTTGTGTTCGTTTTCTGTTGCTTGTTTTCCTATTCCGTTTTTAGCGATTGGGTTGGATTTTGAAGTGCAGCTTTTATACTCTTAAAACTGATCGTAGCCATTGCTATAAAAAGTGTGATACAAGCCGCTAGCACAAATTGCCCCAACTCTAGATCCACGCGATATGCAAAATCCTGCAGCCATTTTTGCATTAAATAATAGCCTATGGGGAACGCAATCAGAAAGGCAATGGCTACCAACTTGATAAAGTCTTTAGCGAGCAAGCCTACTATTTCTGTAACGCTCGCGCCCAGCACTTTTCGAATTCCGATTTCTTTAAAACGCTGTTCGGTGGCAAAGGTGATCAGACCAAACAAGCCCAGACAGGCCACAAAAATGGTTAGCATCGTGAAGATGCTTAGAATCACTCCCATTTTCTCTTCTTTGCGATAAGTTTCCTCAAATGAATCTTCTAAGAACGAATAGGTAAAAGCTTGTTCAGGATTGAATGTTGCCCATTTTTCTTCAGCAAAATCGAGAACTCCCGCGACGTCGGCATTCTTGGTTTTTACGATCAGACCGCCGTAAGGATTGTACGCCAAGACCAAAGGATCGATCTCGCTATGCAAGGACTTAAAATGAAAATCTTTAATGATCCCTATAACCGTCAGGCGTTCATTTTCAGTATCAGCCGCACGTTCAAAAGTTGCTCCTATAGGATTCTCTCCCAACCCTAAAATTTTAGCTGCCTGCTCATTCAGGATCACCTTATCAGATTCATTTTTTAATTCCGTAGAAAAATTGCGTCCTTCAATCAATTCCAGTCCCAACGTGGGGATATACTGCTCATCTACATCATAAAAGAAAAATTTTCTCAGGTAAGTGTTATTCTTAAAAATTCCGCGCAAATGATTGTCTGTTTCTCCCGCAGGAACAAAAGCCGATCTGCTTATACTGGCAATTCCGGGGTTTTGAAGCAACTCTTCTTTATAAGCGTTTACACGTTCTGATCCCATTTTATAGGCATCTCTCAACACGATCACCTGGCCTTTCTCATAGCCTAATTTTTTATGCTGAATGAATTGCATCTGTTTATATACCACGATCGTAGCAAGAATCAAAGAAGCCGAAATCACAAATTGAAAGATCACCATCCCGCTTCTCAAACTTGTGCTGCGACCGCTACGCGCAATTTTATTGGTGATGGCCGCCAGCGGTTTAAAACCAGACAACACAAATGCCGGATACGCCCCTGCAAAAAGACTTATGCCCATGATGAAAACCACAAGCAGTAACACATTTTGAACCGAAATAAAATCAAGCAGCGCAAGTTCTTTTCCGGCCAGCGTATTGAACGCCGGTAAAAGCAAGACGATGATGCCTATCGCCAGAAGCGTTGCAAAAGTTGTAGTAAGTATAGATTCGGTTAAAAACTGCGTGATCAATTGCTTTTTGGCCGAACCCAAGACTTTACGAATGCCCACCTCTCTGCTACGCTTTGTTGCGGTTGCTGTAGCGAGATTCATAAAATTAACGCAGGCGATCAACAACATAAATAACGCGATCGCACTAAAAATATAGACGTATTTGATATCTCCCGTGGGAGACAGCTCGGTATTCGGACTAAAATCTGAGTGTAAGTGAATATCAGTGAGCGGCTGTAAAAACAAACCTAATTTGTTGTTCTGCTGAAATTCTTCATAAGAAATCCCGATAGCCTGCTTGACCTGATCTCCTATATATTTTTCTAAAAGCGCAGGAATTTGTGCTTCCAGCTGTGCCAAATCGGTCTCCGGCTGAAGCTCTAGATAGGTCGCAAAACCTGAGGTTACCCACGAATTTGATGTGCTGCGTGTATTGTGCTGCATAGGTATAAAGACATCAAACTGCAGATGGGTGTTTTGCGGAAGATCCTCGAGCACCGCGGTTACTTCGAGCGCTTCTTCAATATCCTGAAAGTACACACGTTTCCCGATAGGATTTCCTGTACCAAAATACTTTTTAGCTTCAGATGCGGTAAGTACAATGCTGTTGCGGTTTTCAAGCGCAGTTTCAGGATTTCCTTTGAGGAAATTCAAGTGGAATATTTCAAAGAAATTAGGATCTACAAAAGCGGCTTTCAACTCTTCATAGCTGGTATTCTTGTACTGTACCTGCGGATTGTAGACCATACTCAGTCGCGTAGCATTTTTCACTTGCGGAAAATCTGCCTTAAAAGATTTGGCCACCGGCGCAGCAACCATGGCTTCTTTGAGTTCTTCTCCGTTTACATTTCCGCGAAGCACGACACGCGCTATACGATCTGCATTATCAAAAGACTGCTCGTAGCTCAACTCGTCCCAAACGTAAAGCGAGATCATTAAGCAACTGGCAATCCCTATGGCAAGACCACTGCTATTCAAAAAGAACAGGGATTTGTCCTTTTTGAGATTCCGCCAGGCGATTTTGAAATAGTTTTTAAGCATAACTGATTACATATTGGGAGTGATGAAGTCCCGTTTATTTGATTGATTTTCGGTAGCTGCCGATTGATGAATGAATCCCCATAAGGAATTTTAAACTTCTAGTGTTTTGCTTTTATACTCGGTCAATACATTTTCGGTTACTTTTTGACCGTCGAGCATCCTGATGATGCGGTGGCTGTATTTGGCATCGTGCTCACTATGTGTAACCATAATGATCGTCGTCCCGGCTTCGTTGAGTTCGGTAAGCAGGTCCATTACTTCATTACCGTTGCTGCTGTCCAGATTTCCGGTAGGTTCATCGGCAAGTATGAGTTTAGGATTATTCACCACGGCGCGTGCTACGGCCACACGTTGCTGCTGCCCTCCAGATAATTGCTGCGGAAAGTGTTTGCGACGGTGCATGATTTGCATTTTCTCAAGTACTTCGTCCACACGCTTTTTACGTTCTGCAGGTTTTACGCCGGTATAGATCAGCGGAAGCTCTACATTTTCAAAAACGGTGAGTTCGTCAATGAGATTAAAGCTTTGAAAAACAAAACCGATGTTGTGCTTACGCAAATCGGCACGCTTGCGCTCATTAAAGCCGGCAACTTCAATTCCGTTGAAAATGAAACTTCCTCCATCAGGATCGTCCAGCAAACCAAGGATGTTAAGTAAAGTTGATTTACCGCAACCCGAAGGTCCCATAACGGCTACAAATTCACCTTCCTGAACCTGAAAAGACAATTTATTTAAGGCGATGGTACGCACTTCTTCGGTGGCGTAGTATTTCTCTAAGTCTGTAATTTTTATCATTAGGAAACGATTAGTGTTAATAGGGTGATGATTAGTGTTGTCATAGGTTTATATTTTAATCCTGAAGTACCAATTCTTGTACTTCTTCGTAGTTATCATAACTGCTGGTGATCACACGATCGCCGGGTTCTAAGCCGCTTAAGACTTCATAATATTCGGTGTTTTGACTGCCTAGTGAAATGTCTGCTTTATACGCTGACGCTCCATCTTCACTTACTTTGAAAATCCAATTTCCACCGGTTTCTTGAAAAAAGCCCCCTTTCGGAATCAATAGCGCTTGTTTTTCCTGACTTAATGCTACACGTATTTGCAGCGTTTGCCCGCGACGAATACCTTCAGGAACTTCAGATTCAAATTCCATATCTACTTGAAACCTTCCGTTGGTTACTTGCGTGTATACTTTTTTGATGACCAAAGTGTAGTTCTTTCCATCAAAATCAAAGCTTCCGGTCTGACCGGTATAAATTCTAGAAATGTAATGCTCATCGATATCTACACGCACCTTATAACCGCTCAACACATCAATTTGCCCCAGACGCTCTCCTTTATTTTTAGACTGTCCAATTTCAGCATCCAGCGAAGTTAATTGCCCATCAACCGGCGCTTTCACCACGAGATCAGCCACTTTGCGACGCATCAACTCCAAGGCATTTTGTGTACGCTGGTACGAACTGCTCACTTGATTTTGTTCCTGCTTTACCGCCAAAGAATCTTGCTCCAAAATTTGCTTAGCGAGTTGCATACGCTCTTTCTGGTAGTTGTAATCATTTTGAGATTTGATCAAATCCTGACGCGCGATCGCATCCTTATCGTAAAGTTTTTTGTTGAGTTCGTATAAACGCTTGGCCTCAATAAGACTGTTCTCAACATCGGTATATTGATTGAGTTTATTAATGGTATTCTGGCGCGCTGCGTTTTGCGAAATCTGCATCTGCGTCAGCAAATTATACACCTGTGTTTCCTGATTGACCAAACTCAATTCTAAGTCGGTGTTTGAAAGCCGTAAAATGGGTTCGCCCTTTTTCATAATCGCCCCATCTTCTACAAACTTTTCTTCAACGCGGCCACCCTCTAAGGCATCGAGATAAATAGTTGTGATAGGCATTACCACCCCATTCACCGGGATATTTTCTTGAAAAACACCTTGCGTCGCAGTGGCAATACTTATGCGTTCTTTTTGCACATTGAGTTTTGCATTTCCGGTAGTGGATAGGATCACAAAAAGGATGAGCGCCACGATACTCATAGCACCAACGATCATCAGTATTTTAGAAGTTGTAAAACGCTTTTTTTCTAAAGGGATGTCCATAAATAAATTGTTTGCACCCTTTAGTTAAACAATACTGTGCCAAAAATACAATTAATTGAATTTCAGTATTTTAACAAATAAATACAATTTAAAAGTGTTCGATTTTGATACACTTCATGTACGCCTGCGATACAGTTTATTGACCTGTAGAAATAAGTCTTTTAATCCCAAAAACTGAAGCCTTATAAATTGTAATATTGTACGTATGCAACTCAAAGACGCCCATATATTAGTCATTGATGACGATGAAGATGTGCTCACCGCGCTACGGCTTTTGCTCAAACCCAAAGTAAAACAGGTGGTCGTGGAGAAAAATCCTAATGCGCTGCAAGGACTCCTCAATGCGCAGGATTTTGATGTTGTTATTCTCGATATGAATTACAACGGACTCGTAAATACGGGAAATGAAGGTATTTTTTGGCTGAATAAAATCAAATCCTGGAAACCGGCTACAGACGTAATTCTCATCACTGCCTATGGCGATATTGATCTTGCTATACGATCGCTTAAAGAAGGGGCTTCTGATTTTCTGGTCAAACCCTGGAAAAATGAAAAGCTTCTCGATGCCATCAGTGAAATCCTGACCAAAAAACGCAAAAACAAAACCCTTAAAATCAAGCTGGATTCGGCGACCGAGATCATTGGGGAAAGCGAACCTATGCAAGAGGTTTTTGTAAAGCTGAAAAAAGTAGCGCCCACCGATGCTAATATTTTGGTTTTAGGCGAAAACGGTACCGGTAAAGACCTGATCGCACGTTCTATTCACGAAAATTCGTTGCGTAAGCACAAACCTTTTGTAAAAGTAGACGTGGGTGCGCTCACCGAAAGTTTGTTTGAAAGCGAACTTTTTGGCTACAAAAAAGGCGCATTTACTGATGCACGCGAAGACCGAAAAGGACGTTTTGAAGCCGCCCACGGCGGAACCTTATTTCTTGATGAAATTGGCAATATTCCCTTGCGGCAACAGGCGCGGTTGCTCACGGTTTTGCAAAACCGGCAGGTGACGCCTTTGGGAGCCAATGAGGCGATCCCGGTAGACATCAGGTTGATTTGTGCAACCAATCTTAGCCTGAAGGATCTCGCGGATGAAAAAACCTTTAGAAAAGATCTTATCTACCGCATCAATACAGTTGATTTGATCATTCCGCCGTTGCGGGAACGCCAATCTGACCTCACCTTACTCGCGCATTATTTTGTGAAACTGTATGCCGAAAAATATGGCAAAGCTTCTTTTGAGCTTGATCCCGACTTTATCAAAAAGCTTAAAGAGCACCCGTTTCCCGGCAATGTACGGGAGTTACAATATGCATTAGAACGCGCTGTTATTATGGCTGAAGGAGGAATTCTACATGCTGAAGATTTGGCTTTTTCCCCCATCGAACAACAGCCTGAAACCGAACTCAAATTAAAAACGACCAATTTGGATGCGGTTGAAAAAAACACCATCCTAAAGGTGATCGAGAAAAACAAAGGCAACATCTCAAAATCGGCTAAAGAATTGGGTATTACACGCACGGCCTTATACCGCAGACTCAACAAATATGACCTATAAACGCTATACCGCCGGACTCTTACTAAGGGTGTTGCTTTTGCTGGCAGCGCTGGTGGTGTTGGCCTTTGGCCTCGTAAAGTTGAATACTTATGCGATACTGGGAGGAAGTCTGGCAAGCATTGGTTTGCTCTATTTTTTACATCAATTTCTCATCAGGCGTTTTGTAGCGATGGATGATTTTTTTGAAGCCGTCAAGTACCGCGACTTTTCACGATGGTTTTCAGAAAAACACGGTCCGCAGGATCTTAGAAATTTACATAAAGGCTTCAATTCGGTAAACAAAACCATCAAAGCCATCAACAATGAGCGTCAGGCGCAATTTGTCTATCTTCAAAAAATATTAGAGATGGTTGATGTGGGTATTATTGCCTACAATTTAGATTCAGGCGCTATTCTTTGGGCCAACGAATCTATACTGAGCACGCTTGATCTACCTGCGTTTAAGAACATTCATTTTGTTGAAAAAAGAAGACCGAAACTCTACGAGGAGCTTTTTGATACGTATCGTACCGAAGCGACTTCCATAAGTATTACGTTGAAAAACGAACATCTGAAAGTCTTGATCTCTGAAACAGTTTTTCAGGTAGAGGAAGATGCTTTTAAACTGGTCGTGTTGCAAAATATTGAAGACACACTTAATCAGAATGAATCTGATGCCTGGAAGAAATTGCTAAGCGTGATGACCCACGAAATTATGAATAGTATCGCGCCTATTTCTTCCCTTGCCGAAACCTTACAACAGCACATCGCAGCTTCAAAAACCAATCAAGAAACTGAAATTGATCTGGATGATCTGCATGCTGGCATCAGCAGTATCAAAAAGCGAAGTGAAGGGCTGATGAAATTTGCAAAAACCTATCGCAGCCTGAGTAAAGTCACGCACCTCAATCTGGAAACGGTGAGCGTCAACGAACTCTTTACAAACATAAACGACTTGCTGCAGCCCACACTTGCAGACAAACCTGTGGAGTTAAGTTTTGGAATGGATCAGCCGGAGATGCTTTTAGAAATTGACAGTTACCTCATCGAGCAGGTTTTGATCAATCTTATTCTCAATGCCATTGACGCCACAAAAATGGTCGCACAGCCTAAAATTTATGTCAACGCTACGCAAAACGCTAAAGGTCGTGTGCTATTGAAAGTTTTAGACAACGGCAGCGGCATTCCAGAAGAAATTAAAGAAAGTATCTTTATTCCTTTCTTCAGCACCAAAAAGACCGGTAGCGGTATCGGTCTGAGCTTGAGCAAACAGATTATGACCTTACATAAAGGGAAAATTCAGCTTAAAAGCGAACCCGGCACAGGAACCGAGTTTACGCTTCAGTTTTGAGAACAGACATAGACTACCAAAAGTAAATTCGCTCTCTGGCGGTGCCATAAAAAAGCCCCGATTTCTCGAGGCTTTTACATGTGTATTAAGTCTGTCTTAATTAGAACGCACCAATAAAGTGGCTTCCTTCAACATTTACTAATTCTGCTCCTTGAGTAACCGCTCCGGTTTCGGTATCGATCACGTAGATGTTTCCATTTTCACCTACAGGCGCTTGGGTTACATAAATTTCGTTTCCGTCAACCGCAAAACCTTGATACTGGAATAAGTAAAAATCAGGATCGTAAGGAATCTCTGTAATTTGCTGTGCCGTTCTAGCTTCTAAGTTTACCAATGCAAAGAAACCTTGAGCTCCTGCAACACCTTCTGCAGAACCCTCGTGACGATACGCTACCACTGCTTTTCCGTTTGCAGCGGGTCTCCACGCCAGGATGTAAGCACCATCAACACCTAAAGCATCATCAAGATTGAAAACATACGAATCATCATATTCATTGTCTGAACCTATACGTAAGATGTGAGATCCTTGAGGGTCACCTTGGTTGGCTTGGTACACGGCACCGTTGTATTCAAAAGCGTTGATGCTTCGGTAACCGCTAGTATTACCTTTTCCTACTCCAGACATAATCACTTCAGGATTAAGTAATGACGGGTAGTCTAACACGATGGTAATAGATTCTAAAGGATCAAAATTTCGGTCTCTTTCAGTAGTTTCAGGATCAACTTTATCTAAACGTGCTCCGATGTATAATTTATCACCAGCTGCGTTAAGGGTTGGCATATCTGTTCTACCAATAAAAAATCCTTGCGCTTCTAAATCTGCTGGTAGAGCAACATTTGTTTCTTCAAAATTTTTGATTGCCGAGTTTACCAAGTCTAGTGTCACCACGCCTAAAGTAACATCTGTACGTAAATACGTGTCATCAGACTCATCCGCCGGAGTACCGTTATCGTCAAATTGATGCTCGGTAGAAGCATAAACTGCCGCTCCTGTTTGATCACCATCAAAAAGTTTGATCCATCGTGGAGCCGTACCTACGTAAGGTGCAATACTGATCGCTGAACCAATTTGTTCAAAATTCTGTCCACCTTGAACGTCATATTTTGTGTAGTTTCCTCCGGTGTCTCCCGCATAGCTGATGTTGAAAATAGTAGATCCATCTTCTGAAGCTTGTAATCTTGCAGTTCGGTTAGAAGGCACGATAAATCCGTTATCAAAAGGCTCAATAGAAACCGAAGGATCTTTTGCCTCTGCACTGGTTACGGAGTAAATCAAGGTTCCTCCATTACCATCTCCCGGATTGTCGCCCATACGCGCAGCGGCGATGGTGATCATACGTGCTTCTTCAGGCTCTGGTCCTACCACACCGGTGTTATCATCATCTGAGCTACAAGATGCTGCGAGTCCCAAAAGGGTTATGAGAGAAAAAGCTTTTAAGTTTAAAAATATACGTTTCATTGCTTTTTTGTTTAAACGATTAAAATTTATTGATTGAATAGTTAAGTTTTAAATAGAATGCTCTTCCCGGTTTTTGTACCGAAAGGTTATCATACAAAGGCTTGTCAAAGATGTTCTTAACATCAAAACTGAGCACAAAGCGTTTTTTAGGGAAGGTGTAACTCATCCCAAAATCCTGTGCCAACTGCTCAGGAACTTTAAAAAAATCATCGCCTACGGTATTAGATCCCTGTGGAACCAAGTATGAAAATTCACCGGTATAATAGAGCGTATAGAACAAGTCTAAGCGCGACTTTTTCTGAAATAGATTATCTAGAGAATAGCGTAGATTTCCGTTCATCGTAAGGAAAGGCGTGTTGGGCACAGCGACCTCTGTTCCGCGGTTTTCAATCTCCAAATCAAATTTTGAAATATTGAAATTGGCCGAAAGCTTATCGTTGTACACATAGTTCACCTGCGCATCAAAACCTTGTGAAGTACCACTTCCCTGATTTACATAAACGATAAGTTCGTCATCAACATTCAGTGAATTTTCAATTGGTAAACCTATACGGTCTTTGATGTTTCTTGTAAAAACATTTGTTGATAGTGTAACCCGATGTTTGTTGAAGGTAAAGGCTCCAAATCGAAATCCTAAGTTGTAATTATTACTCTGCTCAGGATTAATACTGGCGTTGGCAACTACGTTATCCCCATCGTTACCAAAAATTTCGGTCTCATTGGGTAAACGAATGGCTTTTTCTGCAGATGCGAGTAGAAACACTTCTGGAGTAATCCCGTAAGAAGCAGCAAAACCATAACCTTCAAATTCTTTATTACTGCTTACCACTTCGTCAACGATCACACGGTTACCTGCTTCGTTGGTTATAATCGCCGGATCTTTACTAATGGTCTTTTGCTGATAGTATTTCCCAAATAAACTCGCTTTTAACCGATCATTAAAAGCATTGACCTCATAGGTAAAAGACACAATGTTTTTGTGTAAATCACGAGTGCCCACAAAAGTGTTTTCTAGCACTGAGCGTAATTCATCACTGTCTTCCCGATCGATCCCGCTGTACATATGATTAAGCAAGACCTTGTGATTATCGTTAAAGGCATAAGAAAGGCCTGTACGTATAGAAGCTACATTTCTACTGATTTTCGCTAAGGTTGGTCCACCTTCTTGTTGTGAACCCCAAGTATACTCATATTCATTTCCTCTAAAGTCGATCGCGCGCTCACCATTCCAGCTGTAGGCAGCAGCAACAGTATCGTTCAGTTGACGGTTACGGCTCCCATAATATCCGTTGATGTTCACATCAAAACCTTCAGTAAACAGATCTTTCTTTTGATAAGTCAAATTGGCCAGTGCCGCATCAGACTCATAAAAGCGCCCTTTATATGGCATTATGGTCATAAATGCCCCGTGCTGCACTTCGTTGTAATCATCAGATCCTGTAAAACCAACATAAAATTGATCGGCCCAACTCACATCGGTATATCCTACTTGAACAACACCGCCTGTAGAACGGTATGCGTCATTAAAACGTCTTGCAGTAATGGGTGTTTGTACCCCGCCTAAACCGGTCACTACAACACTTCGCCCTGATACCTCGTAGTCGTTATCAGAATAGTTATGAAAGCCTGAAGCTTTAACCGTAAAGCCAGATTTATCAAAACGGTATAACCCATTAACGCTGGCTTGAAACGTGTTGAACGATCCATAAGAAACCGAAGCATTCAGATTGGTTCCTGCAGATTTATCTAGCACGATATTGATCGCTCCTCCCAAAGCATCATCAGAAAGATGCCCGGGAACAACCCCCTTATATACTTCGATCTGCTCGATCATAGCAGGCGGAATGCTGTTGAGATTAAAAGAAGATCCAAAGGTTGAAATAGGAATCCCATCAATAAAAATACGCACCGCACTGCCTGAAAGTCCGTTAAGACTGTATTGTACTTGCGATCCTAAACCACCATTCTGTCTAATTTTTACACCTACGGTGGTATTGAGCAGCTCGTTAGTCTGAATATTACGCTGTGCAGCTTCTTCTGTATTCACCACATTTACCGCAAAGCCCTGCTTTTCCATTTTGGTTTTGATCGACTCTGCACGAATGGCCACTTCGTCCAACTCATAATCCTTGGCGTTATCAAGCTTAATGTCGTGACGCAGATTTGCGTCTTTTATTGTCACCTGATCAAAAGCGATAAAATCGCCACTTACGATCTCGAGCGTATAAGTTGCTGAAGGCAAATTCTGAAAACTGTAAACCCCTTGAAGGTTGACTTTAGCTTCTTGAGAAATTCCACCTCCGGTTAAGATAATTTCAGCTTGTGGTACGATATATCCATTGGCATCTTTAACCACGCCACTCAGGCTGTATTGTGCACTTAAGGTAATTGGAAGGATAAATAATAAAAGGAGTAATCTTGGCTTCATCAGTAATTTATTGCTGACAAATTTATGCTTATTTAGATTAAGTACAAATAAAAACAAGGAAAGATGAAAAAGCCCCTCAACCCGCAAATACACAGGCGTTAAGACGCTTTTTTAGCAAGTATTTAAAAAATTATTTTTAATCAAACTAAATAAAAGCAACAAGAATTCTTCTTAAAATACACTGCAACGCATTAAGAAAAGTCGATTAACAGATCCCAGAAAACTGTATCAAGTAAATAATTATTGTATAAATTACATTTATTTTTAAAGCCCTAATAGTTTCCGTATGAAATCACTTTTTAAATCTTCATTAGTACACCTTTTATTTCTTGTTTTTTCCTTTCAGTGTGTTGCGCAATCATCAATGCAAGGTTACCTTTTTGCTTACTTTGAAGGTACCGGGGCAGACCAAGAAGCCATTCGGTTTGCAGTGAGTGATGATGCTGTACATTGGAAGGCACTTAATCAGAACAACCCGATTATTCCTTCCGCAGCCATTTCAAATACTGGCGGAGTAAGAGACCCTCATCTTCTAAGAGGTGCAGAAGCCGATGGTTTTTATATGGTCGCAACAGATATGTTTACCAAAAAAGACGGCTGGGACACCAACCCGGGAATTGTTCTCATGCATTCTGATGATTTGATAACCTGGCAATCCACTTCGATCAATCTCGAAAAATCATATCCCAAATTCAAAAACACCAAATGGGTATGGGCGCCACAAACCTTCTATGATACTAAAAAGAAGAAATACCTGGTGTATTTTACCGTGCGCTCTCACGACAACCTTAAACTCGACTTTTATGCAGCTTATGCCAATAAAGATTTTACCGGTTTTGAGGCTGAACCCAAATTACTTTACAGCGCAAAAGACGGTGCTATTGATGGAGATATCATTTATAAAGATGGAACCTACCATCTTTTTTATAGAGGATATACCAAAGATGCAGCAGGCAATGAAATTCAAAACGGTATCAAGCAAGCTACGAGTGAAAAGCTGTTAGGCCCCTACACGGAATCTTTTGAATACATCGACTTTTATGCCGATAAAAAAACGACTGTAGAAGGCAGTTCGGTATTTAAACTGAATGATAAAGACGAATACATTCTTATGTATGATTTGTATTCTAGCGGAAGGTATGAGTTTCAGCGCAGCAAAGATCTGTACACTTTTACCAAAGAAACCGAATCTTTTACCAAAGATTTTCATCCCCGACACGGGAGTGTCATTAGTATTACCAAAGAAGAAGCGCAACGCCTCGATCAAAAATGGGATGGCGTTCCTGTTTCTTTGCTCACCGATGCACAAGGCCGCTACCGTTTTCAATCACAAGGAAATCCTATAATTCAGCATAAATACACCGCAGACCCGGCAGCATTGGTAGAGAACGACACGCTCTGGTTATTTACCGGTCACGATTATGCCGGCGGACAAAAAGGGTATAAAATGAAAGACTGGCTGGTATATTCTACCACCGATTTAAAAAACTGGACCGAACATCCTGTACCTCTCAAGATTGATGATTTTACCTGGGCAACCAGTGGTGACGCCTATGCCGGTCACGTCGCTAAAAGAAATGGAAAGTACTATTGGTACATCAGTACCAACTGGAACGGGATAGGTGTCGCAGTAGCCGATAAACCTGAAGGTCCTTACAAAGACGCACTGGGCAAACCGCTACTTACCAATGAAGATTGTTTTGCATCGAGCCACTCTTGGACCTGCATTGACCCGGCCATTTTTATTGACAAGGACGACCAACCTTGGATCTTCTGGGGGAATGGGGTTTGTTATTACGCAAAGCTGAAAGACAATATGATCGAGATCGAGGGCGAAATCAAAACCATAGATTTTGAAGGTCTAGAATTTACCGAAGCACCTTGGGTTCACGAGCGTGACGGTAAATACTATCTCACCTATGCCACAGAATTTCCTGAAAAAATCGCTTATGCAGTCGCAGATAAAATTGATGGACCATACACCTACAAAGGCATTCTCAATGAAATTGCCGGTAACAGCAATACCAATCATCAAAGTATTGTTGAATTTAAAAACGACTGGTATTTTATCTATCACAACGGCGGCATTCAACCTGATGGTAGTAGCTATAGCCGTTCGGTATGTATAGATCCTCTACATTATAATGAAGACGGAAGTCTAGAACGTATTCAAATGACTACGGAAGGTGTGCAGGCTAAAAACTGATGCTATTGGTATTACTTCCATAAAGAAAGCCCGTCAAATGACGGGCTTTCTTTATTAAAATTCAAATCTAGATTTTACTTTAAAGCGGCTAGAATCTTGTGGAAGATCTCGTTATTTTCAAAAGCGCCTCTGAAGTTTTGCGCCTGCGGACCGTAAGCAAAAACAGGTACCATAATCCCCGTATGATTGGTGGTTAAGAATTCGCCGTGTAGTTCACCCTTATCCAGATCGCCACTAATGATCCCAAATCCGGAAGTCTCGTGATCGGCAGTGATGACTACCAGTGTATTTTTAGTCTTGTCTGCAAACTTTAAAACTTCGGCGATGGTTTGATCAAAATCAAGCATTTCCTGTACAATTCCGCTGGTATTATTAGCGTGCCCATTGCTGTCAATCTGCGCCGCTTCGATCATCATAAAGAAGGGTTTTTTGTTATTTTCCAGGATTTCAAGCGACTGCTTTACACTGTTGGGTAAAAGCGGTCCGCGACCATCTGCGATAGAAGGTACTTTCCCATCACCCACATAAATTGCGGTTTTTTCTTCGATGGAATTGAAATCGGCTAAGGTTTTCACTTGATACGAGTCAGGAACCATCGCTGCTTTAGACTTGCCACCGGCGATAAAAAAGTCAATTTCGCTTCCTTGCAGATCTGAAAGAATACCTTTTGCGTCGTCACGTTCTTTACGGTGTGCAAAAAACGAAGCCGGAGTAGCCCCGTCGATCGCATCTGTTGTAATCAAACCTGTAGCAAAACCTTTTCTGCCTAAAAACTCCGTAATGTTTTGAAGCGTCTGATCGTCAGGATCTACGCCAATCGCACGGTTATGCGTTTTGGTTCCGGTGGCCATTGCGGTCGCACCCGCAGCAGAGTCGGTAACCAGATCGTCTGTAGCCGCAGTTTTTGAAAAACCAATGTCTTTTAACTGAAGAACGCTTAAATCACCTCCGTTTGCTACTTGACCCGAAGTGATCTGTGCTAAACCGGTACCGTCGCCAATCATCAAAATCACATTTACCGGAGTATCGTTGTAATCAAATTTGAATTCCGGCTGATATACTTCGATCTGCTGTGTATTTACATAGGTATTTTGATCAAGCGTTTTCAGGTACGACACGGCCTCCGCAGGCTTGTCGCTATTGATAAAATCCACACCCAGATTAGCAAAACGCGTCCACGCAATTTTAGTATCGGGACTTGCCCAAAAGCGGAACGGCTTGTTTACCGCGTGCGCTTTGGCAATCGCCTTCTCGACTTTTTCAAGTTCGGGAGCGACCATATTTCCGAAGCCATTCCAAACTGAATAGTTTTTATAGTTCACACTTACCAAAGCCACTTTGCTTAGATCAATGCTATCCAAATCTTCCAGATTTTGATGATCAAACTCAATAAAATCAGGATACTCTGAATAGTCTGTTGCCTTGGGCTTGTTGCCGGAAATCACAAAACGCAGCCCTTCAACCTCATCTAAATTGTGCTTTTTGATGGCTTTTGTGATCGCTTTCAGGGTAGCTTCAGCATCAGATTTTATATCGATCAACAACTGAAGACTTCTCAGTCGGCCTTCTGTTTGCAATTGTTTAAGCGGCTGCAAGTACAGTTTTTCAAGCGTATTGGCCTTGTTGATTTCATTTTCGCTATGCGTAACAAAAAGTGTGTTTTCTTTTAAAAACACATCCACTTCGATACTGCTGGCACCGCCAATATACGCTTCCCAAAACGGAAATTCCTGTGCATAATCGTTGTGCGCGTGAACTTTATAATTGACCTTTTGCTGTGCAAAACTCAGGCTGCACAGACAAAGAAAAAGGATTAAAATGCTGTTTTTCATATTCTTATTTTTTAGCCTTGATGGCGTTTAAAATTTTGTGGTAAATCGCACTGTTTTGATAAATTCCTTTAAAATGATCAGCGCCTTTTCCTGCTGCGAAAACCGGGATCAACTCCCCACTGTGTTGGTCTGTAATGAAATAGACTGCAACTTTTTCGGGCACTTCGGTTTTCTTACCGGTTTCTTCATCAACCTCATAATATTTACCAATGCTCGCCCCGCCGGTCTCGTGATCTGCAGTGATGACCAAAAGCGTATTGGGATGTGCTTCTACATAGTCTAAAACCGCACCGATGGTTTGATCAAAATCAGCCACTTCCTGTATCATCATTTCGGCATCTTTGGCGTGCCCGCCCCAATCGATATACGAACCTTCGATCATCAAAAAGAAAGGTTTATTGTTGGAGTCAAAATACGACAGCGCTTGTAAACTCGCATCTTTTAAAAAGTCTCCACGTCCTTCTGTTTTAGACGGAAGTCCCTCATCTTCGATAATAAAGGCGTTGCGCATATCTGGTTTTGCTTTGCTAAGCGCCAAGGTGTCCAGATTGTAATTTCGGTTTAAAAGCGTTTGAAACAAATCCTGATCATCACTACGCTGGTCGAAAAATTTACGCCCACCACCGGCTATAAAATCAATATCTGCAACCGCTAATTGCGCTGCGATCTCTTCGTGCATATCACGATCTTTGACGTGAGCATAAAAAGATGCCGGCGTAGCATGAGTGATGCTCGTTAAGCTGATGAGTCCGGTTTGGTAACCTTCTGCTTTCAGTTTTTCTAGAATCGTTTCCTGCGGAATGGTATCATTTGAAACGCCAATTGCGCGTTTATAAGTTTTCTCTCCTGTGGAAAACGCTGTGGCTCCCGCTGCAGAATCGGTAATCAAATGACTTGTAGAATACGACTTGTGCAAGCCTATGGTCTCAAACCGTTCGAAATTTGAACGTTGATCTCCAAAATAAAAAGCACTCGACACCTGCGGAATTCCCATCCCGTCTCCTATCATCAAAATGACATTTAAGGGTTCGTCGCTTTGAGTTTGCTGTTTTATGTTTTGCGTAGTGCCGCATCCCTGCATTACCAATGCACTGATTGCCACACTTGCGCTAATTAAATAGTTTTTCATTGCTGTTTTTTAAAAAGTACAACGGCAAGAGTTTCCTCTTGCCGTTGTTTTCTACACACACTTAAAAATTAGTATCCTTCGTTTTGCTCTAGATATCCCGGAGTGTTTGAGGCTCCATCTATCGCTTCCTGAGGAATTGGGAACAACCTGTGAAGTACATCACTATCTGTTTTTGACGTCCAGGAATCTTCGTAAGTGCCAAAACGAATCTGGTCGCTACGGCGAGACATCTCCCAGTAGAACTCAAAGCCACGCTCACGCAATAAAGTAGGCAAGGTGATCTCCGTTAGTGCTGCCGGGGTTTGATCTGGACGCGCATTTCTTGAGGTACGTACCGTATTTACATCGGTTAAAGCGCCTGCAGCATCGCCCATTCTCAATTTAGCTTCAGCACGCATTAAATACACATCTGCAAGACGTAACAACACTAGATCTACACTGCTGTAATTGTTACCATCATCTGAAGTTTTACTGAATTGCCACTTGGCAAAACGATAGCCGCTTGCATAACCTGCGCTTCCGTCAAGGCTGATGTCTAAAGTATGATCTACATAATACACGATATCTTCAAGATCTGAACCGTTCTCACGTGCCTCGGCAAGTGGATAGATTCTATAACCGCTATTCCCACTGGCATCAGTACCGGTCATAAAGCTTCCCGATCTGTAATTCTCTTTACGAGGTGCCCACATCGTACCGCGAATGATACCACGGTCGATCTCAAAATCTTCATCGGCGATAAAGTAATGATCTTTATCTGTGCTTAAGCCTAAGGTATCTTTAGTATACGGAGTTAATCCTGAAATGTCTTCCAACTCTGCAGGCACTTGTGCATTCTTTTTATAAAAACGTGCATCTGCAGCTGCAGGGTCAACATTACCGTAAGCATCTACCCAGTTTTGATAAAACTCAGGTGTAGCGGCAGGACCGTCTGTACCGTCCATACTTAAATAAAAATCACCGGGTCTTGGGAACAACGAACCAGACATCGACCAGTATGCCCAACGGTTGTGGTCATTGTTCAATACACCACGCAGATCAAGCGCAAAAATAAGCTCGGCGTTATCGTGATTCTCGTCATTAAAAAGATCAAAATATTCCGGTGAAAGCGCATAGCTTCCGTTATTGATGATGCGATCTGTATAGTTTATTACATTGGCCATATCTTCATCGGTAAATACCGGAGTTCCGTATGGATCTCTATATACGCCTGCATTCAGATATAATTTCGCTAAAAACCCATAAACCGCATCTTGCGTCATACGACCGGGACCGTTAGAATTACTAAGATTTTCAAGCGAAGCAAGAAACTCTTCTTCGATATACGTCACTGCTTCAGCACCTCGTAATACTTCTGAAGTTTCTGAGGTTGCTTCTTTTCTAAAAGTAAGTCCCCAGCTGTCTAAGAACAGCATGTTCTCATAGGCGCGTAACGCACGCATTTCTGCCAATCCCTGAATTGCTTCGGTATCACCTGCTTCGGCAAGCGGTCTTAAAACATCAATTGCTGCTACTGTTCTAAACAAGGCGGTCGTTAAATAACTCCAGGATTGCGTTACCAGACTGTTGCTTGAAGACATCAAGTGTCTGTGCGCTGTTGTGTAGGTGTCATTATCTGCCCATTGCGTTCCACCCAAACCGGTACGCGGAGGAAGGATCGCTTCGTCTGAAGGAATTTCCTGTAAGCCAAAATAACGCGTATGTCTAAAGGTTTGTGGTAAAATACCGTAAGCCGCAGAGATCGATCCTGTAATAGGCTCTGCGAGTCCGTCTGTTCCCGTTAGGGATTCGTCTAATATTTCTTCTTCGAGGTCTGTACAACTACTGAAGAGTAAAGCACTAAGCCCAACAACCAGCGTGAGAATTCTATAATTCATTGTAAACAATTTTTAATTTTTTAGAAGGATACATTTAAACCAAATACCACCGTACGTGCTTTTGGATAGGTATAGTAATCAATACCATAGGATTTTGAATCGCTCGAGCTACCTGTGTTCAATTCCGGATCAAAACCGGTGTAATCTGTGATGATAAACAGGTTTTGCCCGGTAACAGATAGACGTACATTGTCTAACCATTTGTCCATACCGATCACTTGAGGGTTTAAGCTATAGGCAAATGTTGCGTTGTTAAGGCGTAAGAACGCACCGTTCTCCAAATAACGCGTAGAAACTGTATTGGTATTGCTGGGATCTTCATTAGGATAGGCTATCGCCTGATCTGTGGTATTCAAAGAGTTTGAAATTTGTGTTTTATTAAACAAACTCATACGGGTATGATTGTAGATCTCATTACCACTTACCCCGTTAAAATTCAGTCCTAAGTCAAAGTTCTTGTACTTGAATTTAAGGTAGAATGCATAAAGGATATCGGGCACTGCACTACCTGCAGAGATGCGATCACTGTCATCGATCTGTCCGTCACCGTTAAGATCGGTGTAAGTACTGAAACCGTCAGCACCAATTCCTGTAAACTCGCGCAAGAAGAAATTACCTATAGGCTGATTGTTCATATACCCATTAATGGTCGCTCCGGTTTGCCCTGCTCCACTGGCTGTTCCTGTAGTCACAATGGTAAAAGGAGAATCGGTGATCTCATTTTTGATATAAGAAATATTTCCTCCTATGTTGAACGAAAAATCACGGGTACGGTCACTCTGATAATCCAGAGCAACTTCAATACCGCTGTTCTTGATCTTCATATCAGGAATATTCTGCCACTTGTAACCTACTTCATCAATAGGATCCTGAGTAGAGAAATACAGCAATACATCATTGGTTTCCTTTAAGAAATAGTCTACCGAACCGCTCAATTTATAATCCAGAAAACCGAAGTCTAAACCAATGTTTGTCTGTGTGGTTTCTTCCCACTGAAGATCAGGATTTGCCGTACGTGCGAATACCAAACCGTAGTCGTAGCCCTCGCGTGTGGTGATTCCATCATTTAAAGGGTAGATGTCATTATCTGCAAAACTTTCTCCATAGCTCAAACGGGTTTGTTTAGCAGGAATTTCCTGATTCCCCGATTTACCCCAGCTCGCTCTTAACTTTAAGTTGTTGATCCCGGAGTCTGCCATAAAATCTTCTTTAAAGATATTCCAACCTAAAGCTAGAGAAGGGAAAGTAGCATAGCGGTTGTTCTCTCCAAACTTGGTCGAACCGTCAGAACGCAAGGTTGCAGTTACCAGATATTTGTCTTGATACGTGTAGTTCACACGACCAAAGAACGACTGCAGTTCGTTACTAACCGCATTAGAATATTGTGTTGCATTTTCTCCGCGTGCTGCCTCTAACTGATATCGTGGCTCGATACCGTTATTTGGGAAATTTTCAAAATAAAAGCCTTTATCGTGAATGTAGAACTTTTGATAAGAATGCCCCGCTAACAGCGTCAACCCGTGATCGCCAAAAACATTATCGTAGGTTAAGGTGTTTTCAACCAGCGTGTTTCTGTTAGTCGTAAACGAGGTATTGATCGATCCTTGTGCATAGTCCGGATCTGCAGCATACGGGATGTACTGCACATCACGATCTGTTGTAGAGTAATCTACCCCAAGGTTCAATTTATAAGTAAGATGATCTACAAATTCTAACGAGGGTGCGATATTAGCGATCATACGGTTGTTATTAGAAAAATCACCGTAGATATTCTCGATAATAAGCGGGTTGATCCCTGTTCCAAATACAGTAGGTTCCCCATTGGTATACGCCGGCGTGGTTGGATTAAGACTCAACATATTGCTCACCATGGTACCGATGTTAGGACGCGTATTTTCGGTACGGGTCGCAGTAAGATTCAAATCGATCTTTAAACGATCGTCCCAACCTTTTTGCGTTACATTGGCACGTGCCGAGTAGCGCTTCAAGTCACTTTTGTTAATGATCCCTTCCTGATCATCAACACCAATAGAAGCGAAGTAAGACGTATTTGCCGAACCTCCACTCATCGAGAAGTTGATGTTATTAGTAATCGCTGTACGGGTCAATTCGTCTTGCCAATCGGTATTTGCACCGTTATCGCTTAAGCTTCCGCCTATTTGTGGTACGATGGTTCTAAACTCTTCTGCAGAAAACACATCGATCTTATTAGCGATTGTAGAAATTGCGGTAGAAGCCGAAAAATTCATTTGCGTTCTTCCTGCTTTTCCTTTTTTGGTAGTAATTACCACCACCCCGTTTGCCGCACGCGAACCGTAAATAGCAGCTGCCGAAGCATCTTTCAATACGTTGATCGACTCGATATCCTGAGTGTTGATAAAGTTAAGCGGGTTTGTTGCCAGACCGTTTCCGGAGTTGTCTAATACAAAACCGTCAACAACATAAAGTGGAGACGTTCCAGAGCGCAAAGTTCCCACACCACGTATGATGATGTCTTGACCTGCTCCCGGCTCACCACTGGTATTGGTCACGTTAAGACCAGAAACTTTACCTTGTAGCAAGTTCCCCGGGTTATTCACCACCCCTTTGTTAAACTCTTCAGCAACCACAGAACTTACCGCTCCGGTTAAATCTGATTTCTTCTGAGTACCATAACCTACAACAAGCACCTCATCTAATTCTGAAGTATTTGCAGCCAGTTGAATGCTATACTTAGTTTCTTGAGTTACCTCAATTGTGGTGGTCTCAAAACCTACATAAGAGACTTCGAGCACATCGCCCGGATTGGCATCAATGCTAAAGTTTCCGTCAAAATCTGTGGTGGTTCCTATAGAAGTTCCTTGCACCATTACCGATGCTCCGGGTAATAAAACTCCGTCACTATCGGTTACAGTACCGGTTATCGTTTGTTGTACTGTCTCATTGTTAATAGGGTCAACAGTGCTTTTTAGCGCCAAATACGGCGTTTTCGCTTGGGTTTGTGTAGAAAAAAATACAATTGAAGCGAATGCAACTATATTTTTATACGTAATAGTATTATTTTTAAAATTCATGGTTAAGTAATTGATTGGACACAATGCTTAATAATGGATGGCGCAGTTGTTGGTAGCAGCTGCGTTTTTTTGTTGGGAGTGTTACATAGAAATTTATTTTAGGGGTATTTACTTCAAGCCGCTAAATAATTGAATTTTCCGCTAAAAGGTTTTACTTTAATGTTACCGAAGGATTAACCTTAAAAAGCCCTCCTCTTAAAGCTTGAAACGACCTCAGCCGCTTCGGATTTTTGAAAAACACACAGTTTAAACCCGCTTATTTCTAAAAAGCACTAATAAGAATGTGCTTTTCTTAAAAAATCTATAAATTCACTTCAAAACCTGCATCAAGTACAATCAAAAGATTACCTCAAGCTTATTAACACAAACCGCCCAAAGAGTAAGTTTTAGTTTACATTAAAACAACCTTTAAATAATCCCTTAGGCATTAGGATTGCCTAACAGCAGCTAGAGTAACCACCTCCTCTCCAACCCAGTTTTCAAAATACAAAGCATTGATTATTAGCTGATTTCAACCAAAAGTGATATTTTAGTGGCACTTTACGCCCAGGCAGATGATTTAAAACAGGGCGTCTCGTTGCAGCTAACCCGTACACTACTATGATTCAGCAAACCGCCCGATTGTTCTTCTCCAGCTTCGTTATTCTGTGTGTTTTTTACGCGTGTCAACCCAAAGATTCGGCAGCTTTGCAGCTCTACCCCCAACCTGAGCAAAAAGCTGTAAACGTAGACACCCATCTAAAAATCACTTTTGATACCAAACCAGAAATTGGCACTTCGGGACTGATTCGTATCTACGAACAGGAAACCGATACCTTAGTCGATGTGCTCGACTTGAGTATTCCACCAGGCCCGACCGAGCCTCGCAAAAATCCTGAAGCTACTTACACGCAAACCCCATATCAATATGCTCCAGCCACAGCTACCAATGCCAATACCAAACCCGGCACTCCATCAGGCACCGCTGCTCCTAATTCTGATGAGTACCAACTTACCATCATTGGCGGTTTTACCGATGCTTTTCATTTCTATCCCATAATCATTCACGACACCACTGCCATCATTAACCTGCACCATAATTTGCTGGAGTATGATACGTCCTATTATGTTTTGGTAGACAGCACCGTTTTAAAAAATAGCGGTAAACCCTTTAAAGGCATTTATGATAAAACCCAATGGACCTTTACCACCAAAACCCAAAAACCTGATTTGTCTACTAAGCGTCTGGTGGTAGACCATAAAGGGACGGGCGATTTTAATACCTTGCAGGGTGCCGTTGATTGTATTCCGGATTTTCACAAGGACTCGATTAAGATCTTTGTAAAGGAAGGGATATATGAAGACCTGATCTATTTTAGGAACAAGACCAATATCAGCATAAGCGGCGCAGATCAAAAAAACACCATTATCCAATATGCCAATAATGAAGTTTTTAATCCACACCCGGAGTATGTAAAAACCAATGAATGGCCGGGAACCTTCCCTTCACGTAGAGCGGCTTTTGCAATTGATAACTGCGAGAACATTCAATTGCATAACCTCACGATTAAAACGCTATTAAAAGGACAGGCCGAAGGACTCCTCATCAACGGCGACAAAATACTGGTTAAAGATGTCTCTATCGTTGGGGATGGTGATGCCTTGCAAACCAACGGTCCTGCCTATTTTGAAAATGTCACCATAGATGGTGGCGGAGATATGATCCTGGGACGTGGACCCGCATTTTTCAAGTCTTGTGAGTTCTACTCGCCCGGCCCGTTTATGTGGGTAAGAAATACTGAAGAAAATCACGGTAATGTTTTTGTCAATTGCAGTTTTACGGGAACGCGCACTAACGGAAGTGAAATCGCCCGTGCACCTGACAATAAAGGCTACAACTATCCCAATGCAGAAGCGGTTTTGATCAACTGTTATTTAGACAATATCATTCCTGAAGGATGGGGTGCAGTGGGTGAAGCAAAAGACCAACTGCATTATTGGGAATATAAGAGCCGTAAACTTAAAGATTCTACTGAAGCTGACGTTTCTCAACGGGCTGCCTATGCTAAACAGCTTCAACTACCCGAAGACCAACAATTGATCACAGATTACCAAAACCCAAAATTCATTTTAGAAGGCTGGACCCCCAAAGTATTTTAAAAACCGTTCTTGAGTTGGTTCAAGCCTTTTTTGTCGATGAGCTTGATGCGCTTTCCTTTGGTCTCAATGAGTTCTTCCTTTTTAAATTTGGCAAGTGTACGTATGCAAAGTTCGGTTGCCGTACCCACGACATCTGCAATATCTGACCGTGATAAAATAAGCGCGAGGTAGCCTTCTGCATCCAGGCCAAAATTATTCTCAATATACAACAGGGTTTCTGCAAGTCTTTGGTTTACCGTTTTCTGCGACATATTCACTATAACGTCATCTGCCACTTTGAGCTCCTGCGCCATATATTTTAAAACCGCTTGTGTAAACTCAGGGTTATCTTGAATACCCGCTGTAATGTTATGTTTAGGAATAAAACACACTTCCATATCATTAAGTGCTACAGCACTAAGATTGGTAGTTTGCTCAGCGATAACCGAGCGCTGCCCCATGACTTCTCCTTTTGAAGCGATCTTGACAATTTGATCCTTACCGTTATCGCTTATTTTAGAGAGTTTAGAAACCCCATTACGCACGCAATACACACCTCCCAGCTTCTCTCCTTCCTTAAAAAGAGGTTCCCCTTTTTTGATCACACGCATCTCTTTACTATCAGAAATGGCTTTGAGCTCCTCCTTTTTAAGGGCTCTGAGGGAATTGAGCTCTCTAATGATACAGTTTTCGCATCGGGTTTGTTCGTGTGCTGCCATACTTCAAAATTAACACATTTTTTTTGAGAACTGACAAAAGTCATCTTTTAACCTTAGGATCTTTTAGTCCTTTGTATCAGGTATTTGAGCAAATTAGATTAAAATGGAAAACTGCTATCATTGTGGTGACCCGTGTTTAAGCGACAGCATAAAGCATCAGGACAAGATGTTTTGCTGTAACGGCTGTAAAACGGTATACGACATTCTTCACGAGAATGATCTGGAATACTATTACAACCTCGACCAAAACCCCGGGATCTCACCTAAAGCGGTGCAAGGCAAGTTTGACTTCCTCACCAATGAAACCATTCTTGATAAACTTCTGGAGTTTAACGAGCAAAACACACAGATCGTTTCATTTACGATCCCTGCCATTCATTGCAGCTCCTGCATTTGGGTGTTAGAAAACCTCAACAAACTTAACGCTGCGATAAAAAGTACGCAGGTCAATTTCCCGGAAAAAAGCATACGCATCACCTATGATGCCTCGGTACTCTCGCTAAAACAAGTAGTAGAATTGCTGTGTATGCTGGGCTACGAACCTGCAATTTCTCTTGAGGATTTCAATAAAAAGGAAAAGAAAACAGACCGTTCACTCATTTATAAACTGGGCGTTGCCGGCTTTGCCTTTGGCAATATCATGTTCTTGTCTTTTCCAGAATATTTTGAGGTTGAAGAATTCTGGCTCGATCAATACAAGCATCTTTTTAGGGGTTTAATGCTGGCGTTCTCGATTCCTGTGGTAGTGTATTCTGCTCAGGATTACTTCCGCTCTGCGTATAAATCAATACGCTCAAAACTGCTTAACATCGATGTCCCCATCGCATTGGGTATTCTGGTTCTCTTTGTACGCTCGTGCGCCGAGGTGATCACTCAAACCGGAACAGGCTTTTTTGACAGTCTCGCCGGTCTGGTATTCTTTTTATTACTTGGAAAGTTCTTTCAGCAAAAAACCTATGCGTTTTTGTCTTTTGAACGGGATTACAAATCCTATTTCCCTATTGCCGTCACCCGTCTGGAACCGGCAAAGCATTTTAAAAACAGATATCTGGAGCAGCAAGTACCGGTGTACGAACTGCAACCGGACGACCGTATTCTCATTCGTAATGGCGAACTCTTGCCTGTAGATGGCATTCTTTTAAAAGGAGAAGGATTGCTGGATTACAGCTTCGTTACCGGTGAGGCCGAACCCGTTGCTAAAAACGCCGGAGACACGCTTTTTGCCGGTGGAAGACAGCAGGGCGGCATTATCGAATTGCGCGTAACCAAAGCGGTAGAACAAAGTTACCTCACCCAATTATGGAGCAACGAGGCCTTTAAAAAAGAAAAACAAACCCACCTCAACAGCCTTACGGCGCGAATAAGTAAACATTTTACCTGGGGCGTGCTCAGTATTGCTACGCTAGCCGGCCTGTTCTGGTTGGTTTACAATCCGGCTATGGCCCTTAATGTATTTACCGCGATACTCATTGTGGCTTGCCCTTGTGCTTTGGCTCTTTCGGCACCTTTTACGCTGGGTAACTTATTACGCATCACCGGCAAACACAAATTATACCTTAAAGATGCAGCCATCCTTGAGCAACTTGCAGATGTAGACCATATTGTATTTGACAAGACGGGTACGCTTACCACAGCCTCAGAAACAGCCATTCGTTATGAAGGCTTGGCCTTAACCGAAGATGAAGAGTCGCTGGTCACTAGTACGCTAAGAGCTTCAAACCACCCACTGAGTCGCAGCTTATATGCAATCCTTCAGAATCACGACATTCAAACGCTTGATGAGTTTGAAGAGGAAGTAGGACACGGTATCTATGGCACTGCAAATCAAAACAGCGTCAAAATAGGTTCGTATGATTTTGTGGGCGGCAAGAACGCCGGATGGGTTTTTAAGAATGGAAAACGCACCGCGGTTCACATCAGTACTAATGCTGCTTACAAAGGTTGTTATGTGTTTTACAACCGCTTCAGAAAAAGCTTAAAAGAGGTCTTTACTGCCTTACAGCAACAGGCTAAACTCATCATTCTTTCTGGAGATAATGATGCCGAACGCCAAAATCTAAATGCACTCCTCACACAGGAAGTAGAGATGCACTTTGAGCAACAGCCAGACGACAAGCTCAATTTCATCAAAAACCTACAGCAACAAGGTAAAAAGGTTTTAATGATAGGTGACGGTCTCAACGACAGCGGAGCGCTGGCGCAAAGCGACGTGGGCATCGCCATTTCAGAGAATATCAATGTGTTTTCACCTGCCTGTGACGGGATTCTTGACGCTTCGCGCTTTAAAGATCTTCCCGCATTTATACAACTGGCAAAACAAGGAAAACGCATCATCAAATGGAGTTTTGTATTCTCATTGCTCTACAATCTGGTAGGACTGGTTCTGGCGATCACAGGTAATCTAAAACCGGTGTACGCAGCCATTCTCATGCCGCTGAGCTCGATAAGTATTGTGGTGTTTACAACGCTGGCCACTTACTATTATGGTCGCAGCCTTCAGCGCCAGGTAAACTAGATCAAGGCAAGACTCTGATATTGAATCATTTGTCGATGCCAATAAAAAATCAAAATAATTTCAAAAGCTGATTTATGTCATCTTTTAAACAAACATACACCGGTAATTTTACCGTATAAAATCAGGTAGGTATGAGTATCATTTATATGCTTCTCGCGATAAGCGTGGTTGTAGCTGTGGTCTTTTTTGTGGCCTTTATTCTCTCGGTAAGACAGGGACAGTACGATGACACCTATACCCCATCTGTACGTATGCTTTTTGAAGACGAACTCGTAAAAGGTGCTTCTAAAACTTCAAAAGCTACACCACAATCCAAAACCCAAAACAACGCTAATCGCAAACTGAAGTAATTATGCAAACAGAACAGTTTTATTACGATAACAAGATCGTAAGAAAGTTTATCAATGCCACCATCTTCTGGGGGATCATTGGTATGAGCGTAGGACTACTGCTCGCCTTTATGTTTTTATTTCCCAACCTTACAGATGGCATCTCGTGGCTCAGCTTTGGGCGCCTACGTCCCTTGCATACTAATGCCGTGATCTTTGCCTTTGTAGGAAATGCCATTTTTGCCGGAGTCTACTACTCGACTCAACGCCTGCTTAAAGCACGTATGTGGCAAGACTGGCTGAGTAACTTTAACTTCTGGGGCTGGCAGCTCATCATTGTAGGTGCTGCGCTTACGCTTCCGTTAGGCTATACTACTTCAAAAGAATATGCAGAACTCGAGTGGCCTTTTGATATCGCCATCGCCTTGGTATGGGTGGCCTTTGGTGCCAACCTTATCGGTACGATCTTAAAACGTAGACAGCGTCACCTGTATGTTGCGATCTGGTTTTATTTAGGAACCTTTGTTACCGTAGCGGTGCTACACATTGTAAACAGCATCGAGATCCCGGTAAGCGCTCTTAAAAGTTACTCGGTATATGCAGGTGTACAAGATGCACTGGTACAATGGTGGTATGGCCACAACGCGGTAGCCTTCTTTTTAACGACTCCGTTTTTAGGCTTGATGTATTACTTTGTGCCTAAAGCGGCAAACCGCCCGGTATATTCGTATCGTCTTTCTATCGTGCATTTCTGGTCGCTCATCTTTATCTATATCTGGGCAGGACCACACCACTTATTATATTCTGCATTACCCGACTGGGCACAAAACCTTGGGGTAGCGTTCTCAGTAATGTTGATCGCACCGTCTTGGGGTGGAATGATCAACGGACTCTTAACCCTGCGTGGTGCTTGGGATAAAGTACGTACCGATCCTGTTTTGAAGTTTATGGTAGTTGCCATTACCGGGTATGGGATGGCCACTTTTGAAGGCCCTATGCTCTCGCTTAAAAACGTAAACGCGATCGCACACTTTAGCGACTGGGTTATCGCCCACGTACACGTAGGTGCTTTGGCGTGGAATGGTTTCTTAACCTTTGGTATGGTATACTGGCTAGTACCTCGCCTGTTTAAAACCAAACTCTGGTCTACCAAACTGGCTAACGTGCATTTCTGGGTAGGAACTTTAGGGATCATTATGTACGCGCTACCGATGTATGTTGCAGGATTTGTACAGGCATCTATGTGGAAACAATTCAATCCTGACGGAACGCTTACCTACGGAAACTTCCTGGAAACCTTAACCGAGATCATCCCAATGTACTGGATGCGTGCCATAGGAGGTAGCTTGTATATTCTGGGTGCATTTGTAATGCTGTACAACGTATTTAAAACCGTAAAAAGCGGAAGCAAAGTAACCGACGAACTTGCTGAAGCTGCACCGCTACAACGCGTGACCAGCAAGCGTACCGCAAAAGAAGGCTATCATACCTGGTTAGAGCGTCGCCCGGTAAAACTTACCATTTTTGCAACCATCGCTATTTTGATCGGAGGTATGGTTCAGATCATTCCATCCTTGATCGTTGACGATTATGTACCGGTAATTTCCACCGTAAAACCGTATACCCCGCTTGAATTAGAAGGTCGTGACCTTTACATCAGAGAAGGTTGTGTGTCGTGTCACTCACAAATGATCAGACCGTTCCGCAGTGAAGTAGAGCGTTATGGCGAGTATTCCAAATCAGGAGAATATGTTTATGACCATCCCTTCTTATGGGGTAGTAAACGTACCGGCCCCGACCTGTTACGCGTAGGTGGAAAGTACTCAGACAACTGGCACCTTAATCATATGTACGATCCGCAGAGTACCTCATCCGGTTCGATAATGCCTTCTTACAGTTGGTTGATACGTAGCGAACTAGACAAGTCGAAGACCGAAGATAAGATGAGAGCAATGCAAAAACTGGGCGTGCCGTATACAGTTGAAGATATCGAACGCGCACAACAGTGGATGCTGGAGCAGGGAACCCAAATAGAGCAAAACCTCTATACCGATCCTGATTTTGCAGACACCTACGAGTCTGATAAAAAGTATGCGCAAGAAAACGGTGAAGATTTCGTAGAAATGCGCAACCGGGAGATCGTTGCCCTTATCGCGTATCTACAACGCTTAGGAACCGATATTAAAATTAAAAACAGCCCTGAAGTAAGCGCTGCTAAAACCGAATAGCCATGTTGAAATTTGTAAAACAGAATCTAGAAAATATTGATGGGGTAAGCATCTACCCCATCATCTCCCTACTCATCTTTTTCCTCTTTTTTGTAGCGCTCTTCTTATGGGTATTTACCGCAAAAAAAGAGCACATCAACGAAGTGAGTAACATTCCGTTAGACGACCAACTAAAATCTGAACACTCATGAGAAGTATCGCATCACTTATACGCATTCTGGTTTTTGCCGGCTTTGCCTACCTCTTTTTAAATTATGTAGGAACGCCCGAAGACGAAGCTTCGGTATTCACCACACAAAACTGGTTGTGGGCCATTTATGCCGTGCTGGTTTTTATGTACATCGCTTTTGAGATCTGTATAGAAAGCCTACGCGCTGTACTCTTTAAAACCCTAAAGCCGGAAGCTCAAGCACAATATCAGGCAGAAGTTGCTGCAAAAAAAGAACAACGTACCGCCTGGTTAAAAGGTCTTTATGCTAAACTCACCCGAGTAAAAGCTATTGAAGAAGAAGACGAGATCATCCTAGACCACAACTACGATGGCATCAAGGAACTTGACAATAACCTTCCGCCGTGGTGGGTATACGGGTTCTACGCTACCATACTATTTGCGGCCATTTACCTCATTCGTTTTGAAGTGCTGGGCGGCGACAACCAGATCGACGAGTATGAGCAAGCAGTGGCTCAGGCAAAAATAGAGATCGAAGAGTACAAGAAAACCGCAAAAGATCTTGTAGATGAGAACACAGTAGAATTGCTTACCGATGCTTCAGACATCAAAGCCGGGGAGAATATCTTCAGCGGTAATTGTGTGGCATGTCATAAAGCCGGCGGTGGCGGTGGTATCGGCCCTAACCTTACCGACGATTACTGGATCTTAGGTGGAGGCATCAAAAATGTATTCCATACCATTTCTGAAGGAGGTCGTGCCGGTAAAGGGATGATCGCCTGGAAAACCGACTTGAAACCCAGTGAGATCGCTCAGGTTGCCAGTTATGTATTGAGTCTGCACGGTACCAATCCCGCAGATGCTAAAGAGCCTCAGGGTGACCTTTGGGTTGATGAGAACGCTCCAATTGGAGAAGCTCAGGTAACGCAAGACTCAACACAGATCGAAGTGTTATTAGAAACAGAAGCGGTAACCGGAGATATCATTCAGACTAAAGAATAAGCCATGGCTTCTCAGGATCAAGAACATTTTAGAGACAGTATAGGAACCATCAACGAGGAAGGAAAACGCTCGTGGGTGTATCCTAAAAAACCGGTGGGTAAGCTCTATGAGTACCGCAAGCTGGTGAGCTATGTGCTCTTGATCTTTTTATTTGGCGCACCTTTTATTCACATCAATGGCAATCAGTTTTTGATGTTCAATGTGCTGGAACGCCGCTTTAATATTTTTGGGTTTCCTTTTTGGCCGCAAGACTTTCACCTGTTTGTGATCATTATGATCACGGGCGTCGTCTTTGTGGTACTCTTTACGGTCGCTTTCGGAAGGCTTTTTTGTGGGTGGATTTGTCCACAGACTATTTTTATGGAGATGGTCTTCCGCAGAATTGAATACTGGATCGAAGGCGATCGCGGGAAACAAATGCGTCTGGACAAGATGCCATGGAATGCAGAGAAACTAAGAAAACGTAGTATTAAATGGAGCATCTTTTTTGTGATCTCCTTTCTTATTGCCAATGTGTTTCTTGCGTATCTCATAGGTAGTGATCGTCTTATTGAGTACATCACAGACGGGCCGGCCAATCACGTGGGTACTTTGATCTCGCTGCTCATCTTTACCAGTGTATTCTACTTTGTGTTTGCCTGGTTTAGAGAACAGGTGTGTATCATCGTTTGTCCCTACGGAAGGCTCCAAGGCGTACTGCTCGACAACAAATCGATCGTTGTGGCCTATGACCACAAGCGCGGAGAAAAAGAAGCCGGCAGAGCCAAATTTAAAAAGTCTGAAGATCGCGCTGCAACCGGAAAAGGGGATTGTATCGACTGTGCACAGTGCGTGCAGGTATGTCCTACGGGTATCGATATTCGCAACGGCACCCAGCTGGAGTGTGTAAATTGTACCGCTTGTATCGATGCGTGTAACCAGATGATGGCAGCAGTGAATCTGCCTAAAGATCTCATTCGTTATGCGAGTGAAGAAAATATTGAGAAGAAGGCTAAGTTCACCTTCAATGCCCGATTAAAAGGCTATACCGCTGTGCTGGTGATCCTGCTGGGCGTACTTACAGGAATGCTGTTTTTGCGCAATGATGTTGAAGCAACCGTATTGCGACTTCCGGGGCAATTGTATGAGCATAAAGGCGAAGACATCATCAGCAATGTGTATACCTACAAACTCATCAATAAAACCACCAAAGAGATTCCTGAAGTGCATTTTGAATTGATCTCTCATAAAGGAATCATACGCGTCGTGTCACACGATCGCATTCAAGTGCCTGAGCAAGGCCTTGCCGAAGGAACGCTGTTTATAGAAGTAGACAGTCACGAACTCGAAGACGAAAAGGAAAAACTGAAAATAGGGGTCTATAGTGAAGACCAACTTATTGAAACCACAACTACGGTGTTTTTAGGACCCCGCAGTTATAAATAATTAGAACTATGAGTACAAAATCGAACCAAAACTGCTGCTTAGGATGCAAAAACGGCTACCCGGGACAAAATCACAATTGTAAAGTGCGCTTGCTTAAGGAAGCCGAAGAACGCAAAGCCTTGAGTCAGGAAGAACTGGCAGAAAAATATGCCTAACCCACACGGGGTCGCTTACACATCAACTATAAAATTAGCAGTATGAAAATCAATTGGGGAACCGGTCTGGTCATTGGTATGGTCTTATTTATTGGCTTTATCATGTTTTTTGTGATCACCATGACCACAGACGATAAATACAGCCACGATCTGGTGGCCGAAGATTACTATAAACAAGAAATGCAATTGCAGGAAACTATTGATGCCGCTACCAATGAGGCACAGCTGGAAACTCCGGTGACCGGTAGAAAAACCGAAGCCGGTTACGAGCTTCAGTTTCCTGAAACATTTGATCCTAAAGAAATAACCGGAAAAGTGTTCCTATACAGACCGTCTGGCAAGCAACTTGATTTTGACATGTTGATAGCCTTGTCAAATTCTACTTTGCTCATACCTGACAGCCGCTTGCTTGACGGTCGCTGGAACATTACCGTAAACTGGGAGTATCAAGGCAAAAAATACCGCTTTGAGAAAGCCATAACCTATTAAACGATGATCTGGACGGCATTACTTTTTGGACTTTTGGGTAGTTTTCACTGCGTAGGTATGTGTGGCCCCATCGCCTTTCTCATGCCGGTAGATCGCAACAATCCCGTTAAGCGCTTTTTTCAGGTGCTGAGTTACCACAGCGGCCGACTCTTCACCTACGCGATGCTGGGATTGGTATTGGGCTATCTGGGTCGTGGACTCCAACTTTTTGGCCTGCAACAACAAGTCTCTATCGCTGTTGGGGTTTTGATGATCCTGGTGATCCTCATACCCCACAAGCGTATGGGAACCTACAGCTTTTCTAAACCTGCTTACCGCCTGGTAAGCCGACTCAAAACCGCGTTGGGCGTTCAGTTAAAAAAGAAGAAGGCGTCTACCTTTTTCACGCTGGGCCTCTTAAACGGTCTCCTTCCCTGTGGCTTGGTCTATATGGCGATCTTTGGAGCCATCGCTTCCGGTGGTGGTGTACAAGGCGGCGTCTATATGCTGTTTTTTGGATTAGGCACCCTGCCGCTTATGACCACCGCCATTTACCTTGGTAATTTCTTAAAGGGAAAAACCAAACAGCTGCTGGTTAAAGCCATTCCCGTAGCCGTAGTGCTTATGGGCTGCCTGTTTATCCTTCGCGGGCTGGGGCTTGGCATTCCCTACATCTCACCCTCTAATCAAGTCGCTGTAGCAGAAGTCTCAGCAACGCATAGTTGTCATTAAACTTATTTCTTTATGATGCTAAGTAAGTTAGGAACCTTCTAAAGTCGGTTTGTATAATCCTCCACATCATTAGACTCCTTACTTTTCTTTACTCACGTAATGTTTATTTCATGGGGGCTCGTGAACCTCGTATCCTCGGTTTGTCTTGTCCAAAGAAAAGTAACAAAAGAAAAGACCCCTCGCTTAGGAATTTTTTCGCTATCGCAAAAACCGTCTTGTACGTTCCGCGTCGCTATCGCTCCTGTCCTTCGGAACGTCCTGCGCCTATTCTGAACCGAGGGAATTTTGAATTCGTTTAACCCTACGGGTATAAGTAATTCATCTTTTGTCTCTCTTCTGAAATCTGATTTCTATTTCAACGTCAGCACCGGCCTACTTTTTAGAGCTGTAGTAAAACAAGCGGGCGACTCAGCGGTGGGCAGTGGAGGATGGCCTAGCGCAGCGGCTTGCCATCCGCAGGCAAAGGCGTTTGCGTAGTTTTCAAGGGTCTAAAAATAAGCCTAGATTTTTTTGGTTCGTTTTTTCATCGATGGAAAAAATGAACAAAAGCACTTAAAGAAAAAGCCTGCTCCGGTCACGGGAGCAGGCTTTCACCAATCAAAAAAATCAAATGAGCCTGGCCTGACTCAAATGGTCATCGAAAAAAGCTTGGTTTCCGGTTTGTTACGTTGTAAACGCAAATCAAAAGGCAAGCACACGTTGCGCACAAACGGCTTTCCTTTTTCGGTTACGCTAAGTCCCTTGTGGGTAAAGACCAGCAAGCCGTCTGCTTCCAGTTCTTTCAGTTTGATCAACACTTCAGGCAATTCGTCAAAATAAAGCGCCGGCGTCTCCCAACTGGTTTTAAAATGGCACATCAGGTTAAGGATGTGTTTACGTATTTTCAAGTCTTCTTCGGTAAGAATATGTCCTCTAAACACCGGTAGAATGTCATTTTCTAACAGGTGATAATATTCATTAATGCCTTTTACGTTTTGTGCAAAACTGTACCAGCTATCACTAATGGCCGATACGCCCAATCCCAGCATCACCTGCGTTTTTGAAGCATTATAACCCATAAAGTTGCGATGTATGCGCTCTTCCTGCTGCGCGTGATATAACGCATCGGTAGGTAAGGCAAAGTGATCCATCCCGATCTCAACATATCCCGCTTCGGCAAGCAGCTGTTTTCCTACCTCATACTGCTCCCGTTTTTCTTCCGCCGTAGGCAAATTGGCTTCATCATATCCACGTTGCCCGTTGCCTTTGATCCACGGCACGTGGGCATAGCTGTAAAACGCAATACGATCTGGAAAGAGCTGTATGGTTTTCTCGATGGTATTTTTTACGTGCTCCAATTTTTGAAAGGGCAAACCGAAAATAATATCATGGCCCACCGAGGTATACCCCGCCTGTCGTGCCTGATCTGTAGCGCGTTGTACATGCTCAAAAGGCTGAATACGATTGATCGCCTTCTGCACAGTCTCATTATAATCCTGTACCCCGTAACACACCCGTTTAAAACCAAACGAAGCCAAAGTCTCCAGATGCTCAAGCGTGGTATTGTTAGGATGTCCCTCAAAACTCATCTCGCACTGCGGCGCTTTATCGGCGTGTTTAAAAATGCCATTGATGAGACGGGCAAGGTTCTGTTCTGAAAAAAAGGTGGGGGTGCCCCCACCCAGATGCACTTGTTGAATTACAGGTCGCTCCCCTACAAAGCTTCTGTACAGTGCGAGCTCTTTTAACACCGCATCGATATAAGGTGTTTCGACACTGTGGTTTTTGGTAATGCGTTTGGTACAGCCGCAAAAGGTACACATCGACTCACAAAAGGGTAAGTGAATGTACAGGCTAATGCCCTCACGTTTATTGCTTTCTAAAAAACTGGCTTTAAAGGTGGCTTTCCAGTCTTTAAGGCTAAAGGCTTCCTGATCCCAGTATGGCACGGTAGGATAGCTGGTATACCGCGGGCCGGGAACATTATATTTACGTACTAGAGTTGTCATGTTTTCTAATCAAAAGAACTCCCGGAAACCCATTGTACAGGTTTCCGGAAGTAGGGTTGAGAATCGGGTTTAGGTTCTTGTGAAACGTTGAATACGTTTACTCGATAATCGAGCTTTAAATGCTTTGAGGCTGGCCTCAATATCAAAGATGGTCTTCTTTGCAAGCTTTACCAACTGGCCTTAAGCCAGTCTGCTTCAGCCCTTAAAGAAGCATACCTCCGGCAATGATCAAGGTGTTTACCACAGTACTTGCAATCAGCAGTTTAAAAATTAACTGCGGCTTTTGAACTGTAAGAATTGAAGCATTATGCATACTGCAAAAAACAACGGTGATCATCACAAAAAGCATTTGTAGTAACGTATGCCCATGCATCAACGTGGTCATAATCGCAACCGATCCTAAACATGTACTTAGAATGATGCCTATAGCTGAATAGCCAATGATATTGTTTGTAAAGTCGTTCTGAAATTTTGATAGCGTTGTCATACCTGAAAATTTTAATTAGTATCAAATTACAGGGTAAAAGTACCAGTCAAGAGCAACCTATTTTATGACTTTTGTCAGTTCAGTATTTTTTTATCAAAAGATTTATCCCAAAGCACATCAATTTGTTTCATACCCCCCAAATACTGCTTAAAAACAGCATTTTGAAACGATCTATCGAAAAAATGAGCTAAGACAACAGGTACAATTGTATTGGCTTTGCTGAATTTCGCTTCTATAACGTTTTCGACTTTGGTATGACTCAGTTCCTTAAGCTTCGTTTTTTTCTTTTTAACCTCATTGCGCTCATGGGTGTGGGCAGTTCACTTACCGCACAAAGCTTTCAAAACCCGTTGTTAGACTCGGGTGCAGATCCGTTTAGCGTGTATGTAGACGGGTACTATTATTACACCCATACCATGGGCAACCGCGTAGTGCTCTGGAAAACCAAGAATCTCGCCAACCTGCGTGAAGCACAATCCAAGACCATCTGGACGCCTCCGCAAGGAACCATGTACAGCAAAAACGTCTGGGCGCCCGAGATTCATTACATCAACAACACCTGGTATGTTTATGTGGCTGCCGATAACGGCACCAATGAAAACCACCGCATGTATGTGTTGCAAAACACGTCTGCCAATCCCCTGAATGACCAATGGGAATTTAAAGGCAAACTTGCTACGCCCTCCGATAAATGGGCAATTGACGGGAATGTGTTTGAATACAACAACCAACGCTATATGGCCTGGTCTGGCTGGGAAGGAGATGCCAATGGGCAACAGGATCTATTTATTGCCAAAATGAGCGATCCCCTCACCCTTTCCGGGAAACGGGTGAAGATCAGTTCGCCTACCTACCCCTGGGAGCGTAACGGCGATCTGGGTACGGCAGGCAATCCCGAGCAGGTGTATGTCAATGAAGGTCCGCAATTTTTAGAACACAACGGCAAGCTCTTTATCGTATTCTCTGCGAGTGGCTGCTGGACCGATTTTTATGCCTTGGGCTTGCTGAGCCTCGAAGGAACAGACCCAATGGATGCTTCGGCCTGGACCAAAAAAGAAGAACCTATATTTCAGCAAACTCCGGAAAACAGCGTATACGCTCCGGGACATAATTCCTTTTTTAAATCTCCTGACGGAACAGAAGACTGGATCTTATACCACGCCAACTCTAATCCCGGAGAAGGCTGCGGCAACAAACGTGCACCGCGTATGCAGCGCCTGTATTGGCAAGAAGACGGCACACCTTTTATAGGGACGCCTTTACCTACTTCGGTCATTTTACCCATTCCTTCTGAAAACGAATAACAACAGTAACCAAACTCAATTATGAAAAAAACACTTTTAGTATTTGCGCTCGCTCTTGGTTTTTTTGGCTTTAGCCAGAGCGGGGCAAATCTTGACGCCAACAAATGGTCTAAAGAAAAAGCAAAGGCCTGGTATGCCGAGCACGACTGGATCACCGGAGCCAATTTTATCCCGAGTACCGCCATTAACCAATTAGAAATGTGGCAGGAGGATACTTATGATGCTGAGACCATAGACCGTGAACTGGGCTATGCCGCCGGTATTGGCTTCAATACGATGCGTGTCTACCTGCACAGTCTGGCCTATAAGGCCGATAAAGCAGGTTTTAAAGCGCGTGTGGCAGATTACCTGAGTATCGCCGATAAACACGACATCAAAACCATCTTTGTGATCTTTGACGACGTGTGGGATGCCAACCCTAAAATAGGAAAGCAGCGCGCTCCTAAACCGGGAACGCACAACAGCGGCTGGATGCAAGACCCGGGATATCCTGCCTCTAACGAGATGGCCAACTCGCCCGAATTAAAGGCTTATGTGCAAGACATCATCAAAACCTTTAAAGACGACGACCGCATCTTGTTTTGGGACTTGTATAATGAACCCGGAAACAACGGCAAGAATACCGAAAGCTTACCGCTACTCACCAGCGTATTCACCTGGGCACGGGAGATCAACCCAAGCCAGCCGCTTTCTGCAGGTCTATGGAGCTGGGGCTACCAGGAGCTCAACACCTTTCAGGCGCAGCACTCAGACATCATCACCTACCACGATTATGAAAGTGCCGATATGCACCGCCGCGTGATCGAACTCTTAAAAACCCACGACCGCCCGATGATCTGTACCGAATATATGGCGCGTACTAACGACAGTCGGTTTTCTACCACCCTGCCTATGCTGGCCAAAAACAATATTGGTGCGATCAACTGGGGACTCGTTAACGGAAAAACCAATACGATCTATGCCTGGGACACGCCTATCGACTCTGGGGAAGAGCCGGTAGAATGGTTTCACGATGTATTCAGAAAAGACGGAACACCATATCGTCAGGACGAAGTAGACCTCATTAAAAAATTAAACGATGCATATTAATCTAACCACATTATGCGTCCGCTTATGCCTGATCACCACATTGGGCATAAGCTTTTATTCCTGTAAAGAAATGGTAAACAACGCGCCGGAAGAGGAAACCACAGCAGCAGCTTCTGAAGCGGTTCTTTTAGATCCTTCCGCCTTTAAACAGACGATAGACGGAAAGGAGACCGACTTGTACTGGATCGAAAATCAAGACATTAAAGTGGCCTTTACCAACTATGGCGGACGTATTGTAGGCCTTTGGGTGCCCAATAAGAATGGTGAGATGACCGACGTGGTTGTGGGTATGGCCGGAGTACAGGAATTTGCCGATGCCAGCGAACCGTATTTTGGCGCGACCATCGGGCGTGTGGGCAACCGCATCGCCAACGGTAAATTCACCCTGGACGGCAAAGAATATCAAGTGCCTACAAACAATGGCGATAACGCCTTGCACGGTGGGGATCAGGGTTTTCAGTATAAAGTGTGGGATGCGCGCCAACCCGATGCGCACACCCTGATGCTCACCTACCGCTCGCCGGATATGGAAATGGGCTTTCCTGGGAATGTGGATGTGAAAGTGACCTATAGCGTGACTGCAGACCGCGAACTCAAGATGGACTATGAAGCGACTACCGATCAAACAACACTGATAAACCTTACCAATCACGCGTTTTTCAACCTGAACGGGGAAGGCAGCGGAAGTATTTTAAACCACAGCCTCGTGATCAACGCCGATCAATATACGCCGGTAGACAGCGGATTGATCCCCACCGGAACGCTAGACTCGGTAGCAGGAACGCCTTTTGATTTTACTCAGGAGCATAGCATTGGGGAGCGTATAGAAACTGCCAATGAGCAACTCACCTTTGGTAAAGGCTATGACCACAATTATGTGCTCAATACCACTGGGGAAACCTTAAAGCCTGCCGCGAAGATCAGTGGAGATCAAAGCGGGATTGTGATGGAGGTCTTTACCGAAGAACCCGGCCTGCAGTTTTACAGCGGAAATTTTATGGAAAGTAAAAACACCTTTAAAACGGGAGCCAAAGACGACTTTAGAACAGCTTTTGCTCTAGAAACACAGCATTTTCCCGATGCCCCCAATCAACCGGAATTTCCGAGTATTGTATTGAAGCCCGGGGAAACCTTTACCAGCACATCCGTTTATAAATTTTCTGTTACTAAAACTTAATACATTTTAAAAACGCACGCCCTGCGTGTAACGATAATTATTCGTGTGTGTTGAAAGGGGTAAACTTGTGTGGGTTGCGCAACCTTCACAGCGCAAAACACTTCACCAGAAACAGTTTACCTTCACCGAAAGCCCTTCCAGCAATGGAGGGGCTTTTTTTGTGACTTTGGTTACGTAAAGAACCTGCAAGAGTTGCTACTTTTGACGCTATGAGCACACGACAAAAACGCCTGTTGAAATACGGCCTATTCTTCGGTATTCTCCTCCTAGTCTATTCTCAGGGATGGCACAAACCTATTATAGCGACCCTGCAACGTGGTATCCTGAAAACGGGTATTATGAATCCGCAGCTTAAAGAAGTTCCGGATATGGATACCAAAACCCGGGTAAAAGGAACCCAAAGCGAAGCTGTAGCCCCGGGCGATCCTGCAGAGCTTAATGTACAGTTCTTTGATGAGAACGACCAACTTGTCTCCCTTGCCGATATGCCAAAGCAACCCTATTTTATCAACTTCTGGGCGACCTGGTGTCCGCCCTGTATCGCAGAAATGCCCGGCATCGCTAAGGTGTATGCCGACAAAAAAGACGAAGTGAACTTTGTGCTGGTTTCCTTTGATACCGATTTTGAGAAGGCCAAAGCCTTTAAGGCAAAAAAAGGATTTGACTTTCCCATTTACCGCATCGCCTACGACCTGCCGGATATGTACAACACCGGCAGCCTCCCCACCACCATCCTCATCAACGCCCAAGGCAAACTCGCCCTCACCCATATGGGTATGGCCGATTATGATACCGAAGCATTCAGGGAGTATTTGGAGGGATTGCAGTAAGGGTTAGGAAGTAAATCCTAGAAATACGGATAAGCAGTTGGCAGTAGCAGTATTCAGTTTGCGGTGGATAGACAAGAGATAATAGATCATAGAAAAAAGAGTAAAGACAGCGTCAAATACGAAAGTAGAAATTGGAAATACGAAATACGCTTCGCCCTGTCACTTCGAGTGATGCTTGAGCGCCGGAGCGCGAAAGGATTGTATCGAGAAGTTTTCGAGACAGCAACATGGTTAACTATAGACGCACTGACTTCAAAGACTTCTCGATACAACTGAATCCCTGCTACCGCTGGTATTCAGTCACTCCTTTAGACTTGTATTGTTATTTTTAGAGTAGTATAAACCAAGAAAAGAGAGCTGAACTTAGGTACACTAAA
>NZ_JAYMEI010000022.1:0-61099 GCF_037029365.1 Leeuwenhoekiella sp. CH_XMU1409-2
GTCTCATGATTGCTAAGTTAACAACTTGCAATAATATTCATTCAACTCTATGTCCAGTCTAATGTAGTAATTCCACATCGATAAATCCATTTTAAGAGTTTTGAATTTTGTCTAAATCTAAATGAACATAAAAAAAACGCTTAAAAGCGGCTTTTTTATGTTCATAATATTGCGTTTTACAGTCTTGTGCAACGGTTACCGGTGTTGGCTGACGTTTTTATTTTTTAGGATCATTGTTTTTCAATTCCGAGTTATTTGCCCATTTTTTAAGTCTTTCATCAATTGAATTGAGTCCGAAAAAACTTGCTAAAAGTCCAATTGGCATTCCGATAATACTTCTAATAAATTCTTTCGGATTTCTTTTATAATCTTGATAATAACCAAAATAGATAAAAGCTCCGAAAAAAAGTATAAAGAATGATATAATTAAAAAACCAAACATATTTTAGAATGAACCGTTGTTAATGTATAATCCAATAATTACCGCAATGCAATGAATTCCGAGTAAGTAATATTTCCAGTTCGGTTTGTTATTCAGAATCAGAGCATAAGTTGGAATCTGTATGATTGCTATTAAAATTCCAACAATTCCGATTTCGTTTTTGAATTCCGCAATTAACATTGTGAAAGGGTAAATCAGTTTCGCAGGAATATAAGTTCCGTGGCCTCCTCCAGCCAAAAATATAGTCAGAAACAGCAATAGAATTGTGATTATTGTAGTTTGAACGATTTTCATTTCAGGTATTGCACACAACGTTTTTGTGTAACACGTCGTTGTGCGTTCGTTTTTTTAATTCCATCGTTTGTTTTTAATTCGTGTTTTTATTAACACAAATCTGCTCCAACCCTTATCAATATTAAAACTCAAGTTTCTTTTTCCAATAAGGACTTTACCATCCGAGAGATATGGTATTTGAGATATTATTAAATCCGAATCTATAATTGAATCATTTTCTATTTTGCTTAAGTTTTCTTGATTTTTAAATTCTCCTTTAAAAACTAATTTCAATGTATCCATCGAAATTTTAGTCCAAGTCCCTGTAGTTATTTTTTCCTTTCCAAGCTCATTTGAATTGTAATATTCGAAAGTATTGTCATCTTTCAGTTCAATTTGAGAACAAGCAGTGTAACTTTTTTCACATTTGCCATATAAGCCAACAACCGATTTATTTGTTGAGCACGAACTTAAAAAAGTAAGCAATAAAATCAGTTTAATGAATTTCACGATTTGGTTTTTAAAATGACGCACAACGGCAGTGGGTCTCAAAACTACCTGTTTATGTTTTAAAAGTAGTTGAAGTCACTGCGATATCCAACAAAAACTACATATGAAGTGTTTAAGGTTTTTAGGTGATGTCGTTAAGATTTAAATGAATAGGCTTTATTAGAAATTATAGAATTGTGTAACGAGTACTGGTGAACCGCTAAGATGCGCGTATCACATATAGAGCCTGTGCTGAACTTGTTTCAGTAATGCCGAGCAAGTTATATAGGTATTGAATGATTGATAATCCTATCGGAATTATCAACGATTCAACACCCCAAAATCAACATTATGAGGTAATTAAAAATAAAATATTAACTTTAAAGAACTGGACTAGGGCTTTTCATAGGATACATTGTTGCCTGCAGTATTTTATTTTTCATTCCGAGTATAAGATTTTTACTGCTTCGTCGAATTTTATTGGAAAATTATATTTCGAAGCAATTTTTATTCGTTCAGCACCTAATTCGGCTGGGCTCCATTCATTCGGGATTAATTCAGCCAATCTTAGAGCTTCCGAGTTTAATTTTTCATTTTCACTTTTCATTATTTTTGGTTTCTCAAGATTTCCAGTACTATCTATTTTAATTGAAATCCAAACTGTTCCTTTTTCGTCAGTCAGATTCATATTCGAGTATATTATTTTCGGAATACTGTCAAGGCCGTATTTAAACTTTGCAGGGTATTCAATTGGGTCAATAATTATGTCCGTTTGATTTTCAATTGAACCACTATCCAATTCCGTTTTTTGTTTTTCAGTTTTACAACTAAAAATCAGAATCGAAATTAATATGAGTAGCAGTTTTTTCATATTGCAGGCAACGGCAGTCTGTCTCAAAACTACCTTTTTATGTTTTAAAAGTAGTTGAAGTGTATGCGATATCCAACAAAAACTGCATATGAGGTGTTTTGGGTATTTTGGTGATATACTTTAGGTTTGAGCCTCTCTAAGCCCTCTAATAGCTTTAAAACACTTAAAAAACTATGTTTTATCGCTGCCTCAAGAGATACTTTTAGCTTGAACAGTCTTTTAAGATTATAAGCTAGCAGCATAAGACCTAAATCTGCTGAAGCAGCTTGTATTCCTTTTTTGGTCAAGATATGATTAAATCCCCATTGACGCTTTATGGTGCCGTAAGGATGCTCAACTAGTGCTTGCCGCCTTTTGTAGAGTTCACCGCTTTGAGCAATACGTTTGGCATTATCCTGAATGTTCTGGGTGTACTGACTGCGCTGTATTACTTTTCCATTGACTTTTGAAGTGGTACAGTTCTCCCGCACCACACAGGTCTTGCAGGCTTTGGTTTTGTATTGTTTAAAAGTGTAGTTACGTGCTTTGTACTGGGTCCCGTTAGAGGTTAGTGTATGTCCCTGCGGACAGGTATAAGTGTCTGGATCTGAGTTATAGTTAAAATACTCTGCGTTGTATCTGGGGTTTGGTGCCTGACTTTTTCTTCCAATAGCAGGTATGGCAACCAAGGTAGCAATGCCTAAATGATCTGCTGTATGAAACTCACTTCCGGTGTGATACCCTTTGTCATAAAGGGCGGTGAAGTGGGTTGTGCGTAAGATGGTTTTAGCTCTGGCGAGCATACCGCCCATTGCTTTTTTATCATTGGCGTTGGTGAGTTTATAATCGATCAGGATTTTATTTTGAGCATCTACGGTGGTTTGTGCAGTGTAGCATACTTCGGTAACGGTCCCGCGTACAATTTGATGTCTGCTGTCAGGGTCAGAGGTCGATAGTTGCGGATTGGGAGAAGAGGTATCCTGCTCCAGTTGGTTTTTTATCTGCTGGTATTTTACACGTTGAGCTTTACGGGTGTGTATTTGCTGTTGTACTTCTTCTTTGTGATCTCCATCAGCATTAGCCAGTTCCCGGTTATGTTCTTCGAGTTTTTTATCAATGTAATCCAGATGGCGCTGTATCTTCTTTTTGTTGTAGTTATTCTTCTTGCTGTTTTGGGCTCTGAGCTTAGTAGAATCACCGGCGATGAGCGTAGCCCCGATCAGGTTGAAGTTACGTGCGAGTTGCACGCTCTGGCGGAACACGCGCTTAATAGCCTTTGGGTTGTCTTTTCTAAATCGGGCAATAGTATTATGATCAGGCTGTAGGTTTTTGATCAACCAGATGACCTCGATATTGCGCAGGCATTCTTTTTCTAAGATGCGGGAAGAGCGCATCCGGTTCATATAGCCGTAAATGTAAAGCTTCAATAAATCTGCAGGATCATAGGGAGGTCTGCCCTGTGAGGCTTTGGATTGAAAGCCCAGCGCTTGAAGATCTAATAGGTTTACAAATTGATCGATCAGACGAACACTATTATCTTGAGGGATCATATCGTCTAAACAGGTGGTGTACAGGGTAAGTTGCTCGCGGGGTTGTCCTTGTTGATATTCCATTCATGAAATTAATCTTTTTAAATGAAATATCCTAAGTTTTGAGACAGTCTGACGGTCTCGTATAACCGTCAGTTACGGGATTAAAGTTAATGAATTTCGGTTAAAAACTGGCGTTAGCAATTCCGAGTGGATTCGGACGCAGTCGAATCCGCCGTAATTGCGGTTATACATTGTTACCATACGTTTTTATTTTTTCACACGTTTCAAATTCCGAGTTGCCCAAAATTCGTATCCATTTATTGGTTTTATTTTCCGTTTTCTTATTCTGTAACTTATGGTCGAATTGATTTCAGTCCAATTTTTGTCCGATTTACTTTCTTTCTCCAGTTTTATATTCAGAATCAGAGTGTCATTTTTAATTTTCCATTCTCCTTTTAATTCCGAATAAATTATTTCGTGATAATGGTAGAATTTAGTCCGATGAAAAGTTCCGTTTTCGTAAAGCACTAAACTATCAGAATCGATATAATTCCATTTTATTCCGCTACCAATTTCCGATTTAGTTTTTTCTTTTTTGAAAACATATTCAGAGTGAATTTCCTGTGAAATCACAAAGTTTATCAAAAGACTAAAAATTAATATTAGAACTGTTTTTCTCAAATGTATGGTAACGGATTTGTATAACAGAAGTAAAAACTTAAAATACTATACCTTTCCGTTGTGTATTATTGTTTGATTCTCTGCCGAACTTTAGGTCTCGGCAACTGACCTTTTTATTTTTGTTATACGTTGTTGTGCTTAGTGTTTTTAACCACACTTTGAATTAAATCAAACTTACTTTTAAAGTATTTCAACTCTCCTTTTTGGTAAATAAAATACAGGTTATTTGAAAGTCTTTTATATATGTTTTCAAACTTTCTCCCATTTTTATCTATATAGATAAACTCTTCATACTTGCCTAAACTAAAAGACTTTCCTTCTCCTAATTTTTGAAAATATATTTTAGGTAGATTATTTAATTTACTCTTTAAAATTTCAACCTTGTTTTCAAACTCTTCTTTAGTTAAAATACCATCCTCAAATAAACTTTTTAGTTTTTTATAATCTTCTGATGATTTCAGTTCTGAATCTTGTTTTTGGTTTTCAAGGTTTTTAACTTTATCGTTGTACTCTTGTGCAGTTAGAATTTCTTTATCCTTTAATTCTTTTAGAGAGTTTATTTTATCGTCAAAACTGTTTGTTTCTTTTACTGTTTGCTTTTCTCTTAAAACTTCGGGTGAGTTTTGTTTTCTATAATTATTTATTCCTAAAATAATTAGTATTGAAACCCATTGCAACGGCGGAAAAATAATACAAATTAGTAAAAATGCTTTTTGAGCTTTAGTAAATTTATCCGACTGATAAACATATAATGAAGAAGCTATGACTCCGCCAACTATTAATCCAACTCCAATACTTTTATCCATTAATCTTAATTTTCTCTAAAAATAGTTATATTTAACAAATTCTAAAATTTATATTATGGCATTAGAAGTAATCACAAAACCTGCTCAAATTACCGAAGATATGAGTCTCTATCTAAAAATAAGTATAGAGACCTCTAATAAACATATCGAACAAATGGCGGCAGATTTAAGAAAATCTCCTATCAATAATTTAGACCCAAAAGACGGTAGAAAAGCTATAATTACATTATCCGTAAACGAAAAAACTGGGTCAATTGAACAAAATAGGGAGTTTATACTTCCATAGGTTGTTTAATAAACGTATCTATCATTCCGTGAGCCATTTTCTCATATGTTCTTATTTCATATCCATTTTGTTGACACATTTTAATTGCAGAAAGTAATTTTCCTATTTCTTGCGTTGTTGGTTTTGCAATTTCTAAATAATTATTATCAGGTTTAATCCAATAATCTAATTGTTTTTCTATACTCATTTCTTTTTCTACATTAAGCACAACTTGTTATATCAGCACAAATATAGTTGATTATCAGAGTCCCTGTCGGGATATCAACACTTTTTATTGCTCTTTTTCATTTTCTGTTATTGGCAAAATCACGCCGTAAAACCCAGCGCTAAAACAGGTTAAAGCACTGGGTTTTGTACGCAATTCCTGCGTGCTTTAACCATTATTCATCCATAGTTTATCCGTTGTTTTACCATTAAACCCCAGTGTTTATGGGCAAACAATGCTTAATTAACGGATAATCAATGATTAAAGGGCGAACAAAATCAAATGAATATTAGGTTATTTCCTAATTTGCATTTAGCTTAGTTACCTGATAATCAATAAATTAAAACTATTATGGGAATGATGTCAAATAACGGTGGAGGAATGTGGTCCGGGCTGGTTGGTCCGGTAGTATTCGTACAAGACAAAAATGGGAAAACTATTGTGCGTAGCAAGCCGGTTTACAAGAAGAAGAAACTTACCCCTAAGCGACAGGAAAGCTGTGATCGGTTTACACGTGGTGGTGATTTTATTAAACCGATATATCCGTTTTTAAAAACGAGTTTTACCGATTGGCTTGAAATGAAAACTGCTAGGGATGCTGTACGCAGTTATACACTTACATATGCGGTGAAACAAGAGCAGGGGAAGCCGGTGATCGACTATCCTAAATTCCTGATCAGTACCGGGAAGCGAAGAGCTTACCATCCTGTACAACAGCAACGGGAGCATACCGAAGTATTTCTGGAATGGCAGCCCGATAGCACGCAAGCCTTTGCGCATGCTGACGATCTGCTGAGTGTGATGGGCTATGTGCCACAAACCGGCGCGTATGTGTTTTTTGAAGCCTGCGCGACACGTGCTGCCGCACAGGTAGCATTAGAACTTCCGGAAGCGCTCGCAGCGGCGCCGGTACATTTCTGGGCAACCTTCAGCACTCCTACAGGCGATAGCTATGCTTACAGCACCTATTTAGGGCTGTTGTAAGCTTTCGGGAAGCCGGGGCTAGCCTTGCATACGCTTGAGCAATTGTTTGATATAGGCTTTACGCACCATAAGATCCTCTAGCGAGGCTTCATAAGTCTGCGTAGCGCTCAATTTTGGGAAGCTGAGTTTGCCTTTGGCCAGCGAGTTACTCACTAAGAGATTGCCATAATTAAAGGCGAGAATCAGCTGCTGCAAACCGTCCTTGGGTTGGGGTTTAAAGCCTAAACGGGCTGCGGTGCGTTGATTCACGATATAGCTCGTCCAGCGGAGGGTAAGCGGTGCTTCCTGCTGCTCATAGGTTGCTATAAGATGCAAAAGCCCTTCTAAGTAGTGTTGTAGAATAAATGCAGTCCGCGCTTTGCCCGACGCTTTAAAGTCTAAAACATAGACATAGTCAAACAAGGTGCCGCCGTGCAGGTTAAGCACGCCGTCTTTAGGTGCTTCGGCCAATAGGAAAACGGAATGATAGCTCAGCTTTCCGGCTTTGACCATTCCGGGGACGTCTACAAAGGGAGCCAGAAGTGTGATGAGTATAAAACAGATCAAAATACCCACAAACAAGAGGTGCAACCACCAGAAGAGAAGAAAAGCCAATATGCCAAGTATAACGGTAATGCCTATGGCATATAACATATAGCGGTTTTGTTCGGCTGAAGTTTTAGCGAAATAGGGGTGTTGAAACGTGTTGCGCATAACAAAGGATCACTTGCCCGCAAAACTCGTACTTTCCTGTGAATTGCAAAATGAGCGATCAGCTTTTCGACAAGTGCTTCAAAAGTTGGTTTAAGATCTCGTCTTCTTCATCCAGCAAATGATCACGAATAAACAGATCGGGGAGTACCCCTTCGGCGCGCTCACTTCCATTTACACGTACGATATAGCCTTTGGCAATTTGTACTTCAATACCGGTAATGGGTAAGGTATACCGAAACACAGACGCATATAAACTGGGATAATCTGCGGTTTCTTCGCCTACCAGGGTAGCCAACTTATAGTCTTGAAGCTGTGCTGCCGTCACTGCGGCCTGCGAATAGGATTGCCGGTTGATGAGTGCATACACCTTGCCGGTATACCGCAAGTGTTCCGGTTGGGGTGATGTAGGCTCAAAACGATAGGCGTATTGCGTGCCGTTAGGGCGGTTGAGTGCCCGCTTCCAAAAGGCAGCAGTCGTGTCTTGCTTGGCCCTGATGTGTGCTTTAAGCGCTTCGCTCGTTTTTAGCCGGAAGCTGGAATTCCATTGAAACGGCTGCCGGGCAAGATAGCCTACCAGATAGTCGCTAAAGGCATCATCCCCTCCGGGATTGTTTCTCAGGTCGATGATAAGGTTTGCACTTTTGCGCGTGTTGATCGCTGTAAAGGCCGAATCGATAAAGCTTTTATATTCTTCAAGCGCACCACTAAAAGCGCCCGGACTCAAATACGCAGCCTGCTCATAGAACTGCAGCTTTTGTGTGCTGTTGATCACTTCGTTTCTACGCATTTCATAAGCTTCTATCGCGGGTATAGCAGCTAAAGTGTAGGTTTTGGGATGACCGTCTTCCTGCAGCGTTACGCTGAAGTTTTCCTGTGTACCAAAGACTTGCCAGTAATAGCGCGGGAAAGAAAATCCTTCTAAAAACGCATTGCTAAAATAGGGACGTTCGGCAGCGATCTGGGGGCGTATGCGGGAGACGATCTCGGTTATGGGCTGCCCATTGATGCGTAGCAGCCGTGTTCCGGGGTGAATTTCAGCTTCTGTAGACCAATTCTTTCTTACATACACCGTATCGGCTTCAAAGGCAAGCTCCAGCGGGAAAACCGTACCGCCTTCTTGTGCATAAGCGATGTAGGACGGGGCAGGGAAATCAATAAGCGTGTGTCCGTTCTTCAATAAGGCGGGAAGCTGTTGCAGCAGGTTTGTGGTTTCTAAAAGGCTTAGAGAATCCTGCGTGATCTTGTTGTATACATCTTGATACCCTGCTTCAAAAGCTTCTGGAGTGGTATAGGCAAAGGCATTATAGTGCGCGTCGATCAGCGTTTTTTTAAGTGTGTTCAGTTCTTCTCTGACCTCTTGTTTGCTGAAATAGGTTTGACCAAAACTCAAGCTGGTCATTAAAAGGCCTAAGGTCAAAAGCAATTGATGTTTCATTTCAGAGGTTTTTTAAAAGATGAGGTGTCGGTATTTTCGTTTCCTGAAGCAGTGTCGCGCAATTCAAGCATGTCTTTGTTGCTATTGGGGAACAATTTTAAAAATTTCTGCGGAAGTGGTGCCGTAATTGCGACGGGTTGCAGTTTTTGCGGGTGATTAAACCGAAGACTGAAGGCGTGCAGATACATGCCTTTTCCCTGAAGCAGAAGTTCTTTGGGGCAATAGTCCCGATCGCCTAAGATGGGATGGCCTATTCCGGCGAGATGTTTACGCAGCTGATGCCGCCGTCCGGTTTGAGGTTGCAGGCGCACAAGATTGAGTTGTTCAAAACGTGGCGAAGCTACCGAAGCCACAAGGGTATACACAGAAACGGCTGCTTTACCGTCAACAGGTGTATTGATGGTTCCTGACGCGGGCATCACGCCAAGGGTCACCGCATAATAGGTTTTGGTAATTGCTTTGTCTTCAAAAAGTTGGTTCAGCTGTCGGATGCTTTCGCGGGTTTTACCTACTAAAACGGCTCCGGTAGTTGCATAATCCAGACGGTGTGCCGGTTGTGGCGTGCAGGCATCGGGTGCGCTGCTTGCATTTAGATTTTGCGGTAGCGCGCGTGCCACCGTTTTAAAACTGTTGCCACTGACTAAGATACCGGCAGGTTTGTGTACCACGGCTAGAAATTCATCTTCATACAGCACATCTAAGACTAACCGAAGCTTTTTCTGATTATTCGGTTGTTGCGGTATGCGCAAGCTAAGCTGTTCACCACCTTTGATCCAGGTAGCCGTACTCGCCGGCCTACCGTCAATGCTTAGGTAGCCTTTCTTCAGCAATTTCTTCAATGCCGACTTGGTAGCAGCAGCTTTAAAAATGCCTACGCCGTATTCTTGCAACCGCAAGGGCTTTTCCTGAGGAGGGACGCTATGGGTTTCGGTGGTACTGATACTTTGCTTTTAAAAGAAGAGATTATAAAAGAAGCTGGAGTTTATGCGGCTTTTTTTCCGCTTAAAAACGGCTAAGGATTTTTTCATAGTAGTTTTCGCTTTAGGAACTTAAAAAGAAACTACTGCTGCAGTACGTAAAAGATAAAGCACGGCAAAAGTGCCTAAGCTTCCCACAACCAATGTGCCTTGCCAGTAAAACACACGAGGCGTCCACGTGTTCCACGCTTTTTTACCGTATGCTTTTTTAAAATGTGGGTGCGTAGTACAATAAAAGGCAGCGCTGATCACTACAAAAAGTAAGCAAGCAAGAAGGTAAAAGCTGTTCATAGTACGACTTTTAAGATTGATAGCTCAAGATAGGATTTTTAAAAAGATCTCTAGCTGTTGTGTTTAATCCATAAAATAGTGCAGCTAAGGACTAGCGTATTCCGGGTAATCCTTTAAGCTTCAAATCGGCATATACTTCCTGAACCCCATGATAGCTTTTGCCAAAGTCTATAGCTATGGTGTAGGTAATATTATAGGGTTTTAAAACAGCATCTACTTTGGCCTTGTTCCTTTTTGCGCTAGCTAAATTTTGGCGGTGTTTGTGTAGTGTGCCTATAGCCATACCTAGTGGAGCTAAGCCTATTGCCATTATGGTGAGCGGTACCGTTGAAATAAACCCTTGGTCGTAAACATAAACCCCAAAGAGGTAGCCACCGGCGATCACTGCCAGACCAATACTTAAAAAAGCAAAAAAGTAAACGTAGGTGAGTAGCTGTTGTTTCTGGAGTTTCGTGTAGTGGATGTTCACTTCTTTAAGTCGGTCTTCAAACTTCTGGTTCAATGTGATTTTTGAGCAGGTATTGCTGAATTCCGGCTTACGTGCGGTTAACGCACAGGTTGTTCCCTGAGCCAAACTTTTTTCTTGGTGGTCGCATAAATTGCAATGAAAAGAAGGATGCATCTGCTAAGCGGTGTTTTGATCGTTAAATAGGTCTGTGGAAGATACTCTTTTTCGCTTAGTAAACCTTGAAGTACACCTCGTGTATATCAATTCATGGATTAGCAAGGCTTAAGCATCCAATACGCCTGCCTCAATAAAACCTTCAGGAGATCTCGAAATGAAGCTTGTGTTTCTAGCGATTACCATCGCTGATTGCACCGAGATGGCTTATCGGGATACGCGTAAGCTGTACATCTTCTTTGTTGGTAGCATAGCCCACATACAGGTGCTCTTGCCAAAGCACACTTTTGGGGTAGCTGTAGCCGGCGCGTTTGTACTTGCCGGGCACGCGTAAGGCTTGTAGATCATTACCGCCACTGCGCAGTCTAAACGCTCTGTCGAAGAAAAACCCGTCATCGCTTAAGGTGATCACCAGCGGAAAGCGGCGTTTGCTGCCGGTGGGGTTGTTGACCATAAAGGCGGTGCCGTCGGGTAAATTCCCTGCGCTTTGTTTGGCTCGGGAATCGGGGGTGTTGATGAGTACGGGTGTAGACCATGTAACCCCCTGATCTTTGCTAAGGGAAGCCAATTTTTTAAACGAACTTTCCTGATCCCGAAATACCATTACGACAGCATCGTCGCTTCGGGAAAACCAGGAAGGTTCGATGCCGCGGCTCATCGTGGGGCTGCTGCCGGGCATTGGGGGTAGTGCTCCTGCGGTCCAGCCGCTTACCCCAAGGGGATCATCGGTATAATACGGGGTGCATTGCAGTCCCGGTTGCAGGTGAAAAGCAGTAAGCAAGCGACCACTTGGTAAAGCGCGTACATCTTGCTCGATGATGCCTAATACCGGCTGCCCGTAGGCTTCTGTTACCGGTCGTTCTTCTGTCCACTGTATACCGTCTGTAGAACTTCGGTAAACGGTATGGCCTTGCTTGGGATCTTTTTCAGCATCCTGCCATACATTGATATATGCGATCAAGGTCGTACCGTCACTATACCAGCCGCCGCTGGTTTTTATGCCGTGCTCTCCCATTGAGGTTAGTGGTTTTGGAGTGTCCCAATGCTGCCCGTCACTACTGCTGCTGTACATAACCTGAGTGTCTGGGCCGTCCTCATCTTTAGACGAACTCTGCCACTGCGCGTACAATTTGTCTTTAAACGGAAACAGAACCACCCCGTGATTGTAGGTGTTCTGCGTTGCTTTGGGAGCAAAGAGCGTAAAGGTTTCCGCTCCGGGAGCTTCATCTAAGCCTAAGGTATTGGGCTTGTCCAGATTAAAAAGCGGCGCAACACGAAAAGGGGCTGCGGTTTCTTGAGCTACTGAAGAAAACATCAGAACACTTAATAGGCTAAACACGAGGAATAAAAGTCTGTACATAAGGTGGCAGGTGGTTTAAATCATTCCTGTTCTGCTTCAAGTCTTTTGATCATTTGTTTCATCTCCTTGATCTCTTTCTTTTGCGCCTTGATGATTTCATCTGCCAGTTGACGTACTTCAGGATCTTTGATCTCAGCACGGGTACTGGTCAAAATAGCGATCGAGTGATGAGGGATCATGGCCTTCATCCAGCGTACATCTTCAATGGGCGTTTGAGTGCGTACCAAGGTGGTGGAGACTCCCATCAATAGCAGGCTTCCGCCTATAATTCCTATATTTTTGGCTTTGTTGGTATACATTCCCCGCATAAAAAAGAACATAACCAGCGCCATACCTCCAATCCCTATAAAAGTCATATACATACGCGTCCAACTGAAAAAAATATGACTCAGCTCATAGGTGTTGAAATACATGGTGATGTACATCGATAGCGCAGAGCAAAATAGCATCAAGACAAATTTGGTATAGTTTTTCATAGATGAAAATTTAAGGGTTAGTTGATTTTCTTAAAGTTAGATAATGCGCAAAAGATGAGATGAGTCCCGGTATTTAATTAGGAAGAGTTTAGCGTGTTTATTGGGATTCTTAACAAATCCCTAAGGTTTTGCAAGATTTGCCAGACAGAATTTAGGGATGTTCTACAATTAATAGGCATACCTTTTAAAGAATTGTTCGGCATCCTTAAGCTCTTGCAGGTTTAGAATATAGCATACTTCGACTAAGTCTGAAAAATCGACTCCGCCTTTGGCGATCGCTGCGTTGTTGTGCCGTCCTTCCTTCCCGTTGTACTGTGCCGAAAGTTTAAAAGCCAACTCCCAGAGCTTTTCAAGTTCGCGGTTCTTTAAGGTCAGGTTTAAAGGATTCACCTGGGCATCCCGCAAACCCGGCGAACCGTTACCTGTAGCGTTGCCGTCCGGGATCTTACGATAATCGGTAGTCGCTTTGACGTAAGTGAGGGCTTCGGGTGACGTTTTACGTTCATTCCAGTCGCTGTGTTGTACGATATGAATGCGCTTATGGGAATCAAGTTGAGGTACTTTTTGCAGTACTGCTTTGACCAGCGCTGCCGAAAAATCAGATTGCCCGGCCTCGGCGATCCAGAGGTCGCCATCTTGTTGTAAGGTTTCCAGCAACATAGGGAGTAGCTTCTCGATAGCCTGAGCAAAACCGTTGTGCGCGTCCGTCCATCGCGTGCCATAGGCCTGTTGCATCAGTGTGTTTGGCGGTACATAAAGCCCATCCTGAATGCCATAGGTTCCGGCGACGCCGTGATAGTTCAGCTGTTCCAGATCGGGGTGGGATAAGAGGGTAGCAAACCCGGCGATCGAGTGCAAATCATCCACATCGGTCTTACAATCGTAAAACAGCAGCAGCAGGTCTTTCTCGATAGTAAAGTCCGTTGGTTCTAAGTTGGAAGCTTCTTGCGCATAAGCGGTTGTACAAACGACCAAAAATGTGATACACAGGATAAGAATAGATTGCATAGGCTGTTTTTTGATGGACCTATAAATTAAGCATATTCTTTAGGATAAGCGTGGGATTTGTGGGTAAATGATTGGTTTTTAGAGTGCTATTTCTTTTGGTTGGCGATCTTTTGGTTGATGTTATCCAGGTCAATTTGATAGAAAGTCCATTCGGGATCTCCTGTTGCCAAGACGAGTTCTAAGGCTTTTTCATAGTGTTCTTTAGCCTTAAGCAAATCATCCATTTCTTCATACGCCATACCTAAAGTCGAGTGGGCATCAAAAGAATTAGGGTGTGCTTTTACATTTTCTGTAAATACTTCTACGGCGTACGGTTTGTACTCCTCAATTTTTATGAATTTATACCCTAAGTCGATTAACGCATATTCATTGGTGACCTCAAAACCATACTGTTCAGAGAGTTGGTCAAAATAGGCTAAGGTTTTTGTAAGCGCCTGTTGCGGTCCGCCTTGAGCTTTAATGGCTTCGGGAGTACTGGGCACTTCGTACTGGGTAGGTTCAAAAATATAGCGAAGCCCAAAAAAGGTAGATGGCAGACCGAGGGATCCGTGAGATTCTAAGGGCATAGACTCGTATTTGTAGCGTATGTTGGCATCCTTATGCGCATTGCTATAGTTGGCAAACTCACCGTTCAATTTGTAAATATTCCCGCGCATGGTACCGCCATTTTCTGTAGCTAAAGACACGTAGTAGGAGGTGTTTTTAAGTGGAGCAGGATCAGGGAATACATCTTCTAAAGCTTGTTCTATGGTTTTGTTTGTGTACCACAAACTCGGACTGATGATCACGTGACTGCTAAAAAGTTCCGGTTTTTGGAAAATAGTATAGACGCTAAAAAGTCCGCCTAAAGAGTGTCCTTCTAAAATACGATATGGGGAAGCTCTATAGTTTTTTTCAATATGCGGAATGAGTTCTTTTTCGATAAAAGATAAAAAGGCATCTGCTCCAGCGGTTGTTCCTAATCTTTTTTGATGATATTCTCCTATTTCTGAAGCGTCAGGGGTAAGGTCTCGAGCTCTGTTCGTATTGCGTATGCCTACAATGATCAAGTCGGGAATCTTTCGGTTAAGTATCAGATATTCTACCGTGCCCACTACGTGTTTAAAATTGTAGTAGCTGTCTAACAGGTATAATACGGGATAAGTCTTTTTTGTAGTGTCGTAATTTTGTGGTAAGTGAATGTCCAGTTTACGCTCTTCTTGCATGAGTTCAGAGTATAGGCTTTCGGTGTGGCCAATGCTGATATCGTTTTGTGCGGTTGCTGTAATGCCAAAAAACATAAGAACTAGAAGGAAAGAACATCTCATAAAGGAAGGTATAGTTTATAACGTAATTCCTTTAAAGCTAAGGTTTCTAAAGTAGAAGAGGTTTGTATTATACTTAAAGTTTAATACAGCGTGTTTTGGAATAGAGCTTGAAAAGCATTTACTTTAAATTAACTAATAAAAAAAGCGACAGCTCTTAAAGAACTATCGCTTTTCAATAAAGTTTGTCTGGCTTAGGCCTAGTCGGCGTAGGCGTGTTTATACGGTTTGCCTTGTAAGATTTTCAGCATATCTTGCTCGAGACTTTCGATAGGGTATTCTACAATGCGGCCCAACTCGGTACCGTTCTTACTAAAGATCAAAGTAGGAACACGCTTGATGTTTTTCCCTTCTTCCAAGCCTTCCGGCGTGGTTTTAGAACGATCTACTGTGATGAGTTCGATGTCTTGTGTTTTACCTGCCGCATCTAAGATCTTGTAGAAGCGAGGCGTCTCGCGTTTACTATCACCACACCAGGTTCCCATAAAAATGGTCACGTCTACATCTTCTAACAGTGGCTTGAGTTGCATCACCACATCTTTATTGATGTCGTACTCGGCATAGCGCGGGTTAAACCACGAACCAAAAGTACCGGTTTGCAGTTCCATACGTTCAGTCTCACCGATGAGCATTTCCGGTTGTTGTGGCGTTGCCGGTTTAGCCGGAGCTTCCGGTGCTGCGGGTGCCTCTGGAGCTTTAGAAGCACTGGTAGTAGTTGTGGTGGTCTTGCAGCTCACCAATGCACCCAGTGCAAGGGCTAAAAGGCCTGTTTTATACGTTTTCATAATGTGTATGTTTTAGCTAACCAGACTTTTCTGGTCCATTTCTTCAGGTTTGTCAACACCCATCATATCTAAGATGGTAGGAGAGACGTTTCCTAAGATACCGTCTTTTACGCTCTTGATGTCGTTGTCTACCACGATGATCGGCACAGGGTTGGTCGTATGTGCCGTGTTTGGCGAACCGTCTTCATTTTTCATGGTTTCACAGTTTCCGTGGTCGGCGATCACGATGGTGCTGTAGCCGTGCTCCAGACCGGTCTCGATCACGTCTTTAGCGCAGCTGTCTACCGCTTCGCAGGCAGCGATGGCTGCTTCGATCACTCCCGTATGTCCTACCATATCCGGGTTGGCGAAGTTGAGGCAGACAAAGTCTACTTCTTCTTTTTTCAATTCGGCAGTGATCTTGTCACGCACTTCATAGGCGCTCATCTCCGGCTTCAGGTCGTAAGTCGCAACATCTGGAGATTTTGCGATCAGACGGGTTTCGCCTTCAAATTCTTTTTCACGTCCTCCCGAAAAGAAGAACGTCACGTGTGGGTATTTTTCAGTCTCTGCAATACGGATCTGCTTTTTCCCTGCTGCAGAAACTACTTCACCAATCGTATTGGTCAGGTTGTCTTTATCAAAAATGATGTGAATGTTCTCAAACGTCTGATCGTAATTGGTCATCGTCACATAGTACAGATCAAGCTTCTTAGTATCCTGCTCCGGGAAGTCTTCCTGAGAAAGCATACGCGTCAATTCGCGTCCACGGTCGGTACGGTAGTTAAAGAATAACACCACATCGCCTTCTTTGATCGTGGCAACCGGTGCATCATTTTCGGTGATCACTAAAGGTTCTAGGAATTCGTCGGTAGTACCGTCTGCATAAGATTGTTTGATCGCAGCAACCGGATCTGTAGTTTTGGTCCCGATCCCTTTTACCGCAGCGTCATAGGCTTTCTTTACACGCTCCCAACGGGTATCGCGGTCCATCGCAAAGTAACGTCCCGTGATGCTCGCCAGTTTAGCGCCGTTTTCTTTCGCATACCCATCAAGGTCTTCAATAAAGCCGGCACCGCTTTGTGGGTCAACGTCACGACCATCGGTAAAGGCGTGTACATAAACTTCTTCAACACCCACTTCATTGGCTGCTTTGATCAGGCCTTTGGCGTGGTCGATGTGCGCGTGTACGCCACCATCTGAAACCAGACCTAAAAGGTGAATAGGCTTCTTGTTTTCTTTCGCGTAAGCAAAAGCATCTTTAAGCTCTTTTTGCTCGCGTAATTTATCTTCTTTAAGCGCTTTGTTGATCTTTGCAAAATCCTGGTATACAATGCGACCGGCGCCTAAGTTCATATGACCTACTTCGCTGTTTCCCATTTGCCCGTCAGGCAAGCCTACATTACCACCGTGGGTAAGCAACTGCGCGTGTGGGTATTTGGTGTATAACGAATCAATAAACGGAGTTTCAGCAAGATCTACTGCAGAAACTTCTTTATTAGGTGCAAATCCCCATCCATCGAGGATCATTAAAATGACTTTCTTATTCATGGTTTTTCTAGTTGTACTGCAAAGATAATCACTCTTAACGCGAATTACGAAAACTTTGCGTTTTAATAACGTTAGCTTCGGGAGTGTGCAGCTGTGGGATTAATTGCGGTATTTTGTAATAGCGGCACGTATTTTCTCAATACGATTATCGGGGTCGGGGTGGCTGCTCTGAAACTCCGGTACGCGTTGGCCGCCACCAGCTTCTTTTAAAATCTGCATCACCTCGATGAGCGCTTCGGGATCATAACCGGCCTCAAGCATAAACTTTACACCCAGATCATCACTTTCAAGTTCATCGCCGCGACCATTCTTAAGCAGGATGGTTTGGCCTAACTGACTGGCGAGCATTCCCGCGTCTGCGCCTACTTGCGCCCCGGTGGCCACTGTGTTGGCGAGTTCGCTTTGCGCAATACGCTCCGCCGAATGTCGCCCCACCACGTGACCGATCTCGTGCCCCAGAATACCGGCTAATTGATCTTCGCTGTTCAGTCGTTTATAAAGCGCGTAGGTAATAAAGATCTGCCCGCCCGGTAACGCAAAGGCATTTACCGTATTGGGATCACTCAGTAAATGAAATTCATAGGTATAGGGTGTCTCCTGAGCGATGGTGTTGTCTACCAGTTTTTTACCCACAGCATCTACCTGATCTTGCAGGCGCTGATCCGGATACAAGCCGCCGTGTTGTTCGGCCATTATGGGAGCATTCTGTAAACCAATGGCGATCTCTTCTTCGGTAGAAAGGCTAATGGCTTGTGTTCTGCCGGTGTACGGGTTTTCTTCCTGACTCCCGCAATAGCGGATAACGCCAAAAGCAACGATGGCTACGCCTAAAAATAACTTGAGTGCTCTTCCGCCTAATTTCATATTGAAAGGATTTTAGCTCAAAAGAGCAGGGTTGATGTCTAAAATGTTCTCTGTACGGTATTGGTTGATAAATGCGGAAGTAAAGGCTTCGCTTCCCAGTAAGTGTTCCTGCTGAAGAACCTTCGCTACATCCAATTGTTTATACTGTTTAAGATAACCTGCCGAAAGGGGTGCATAGCTAAAATGCCACGGCTCATAGTTGAAGCCTTTGCGGCCATAGTCATTGGTGTACACCTCATAAAACCCAAAGGATTCTGCGTGTTCATCCAGCCAGGCTTTGAGTTCGCAAAACGGACCGGTACCGTGAAATTTATCAGGGTCAAGCACATTGCTGGTCACACCGGTTCCCGATTGAATGATGTCGAGATCGGTTGCCCAATGATGTCGCGAAGTCCCGGGGATGGTGCTGTACTCGATGATCTTTTTAATAGCATCCAAGTCGCTCATTCCGTTACTTGTATAGCTTTTGAATTTACGTTCCCAAATGCGGTTTTGATGCGCATAATCGCGATAACTCGACACCACTTGAATACCGATACCGTCTTGTTGTGCGGCAGCAACCATTGTATCGAAAGCTTCCGCCACAGCAGGGCGCAGGCGGTAACCATCCTTTTCAATAAGCTCGGGACGGCCTTTGCCTATAAGTTGGTCTGCACTCCCGGTTTCCTGCGGGAGTGCCCAGTTTGGGAAGCTGCTTAGTGCGGCGGTTGCCAGAGCGGTGGTTTGTATAAAACGTCTGCGTTTCATCATAATTTTTTATAAAGCAGGTAGTGTGTGCCTATGGGTTCGATCTCAAAAGGTTCGCCTTCAATTTTAAAGCCTTTATGGGTATAAAAGTTGAGTGCTTTAATACGGGCGTTGCACCAGAGTAGGTCATAGCCTTGGGCTTTAAGTCGTGCTTCGCCTTCGGCGACCAGCAGATTGCCCAGGCCTTTACCTTGATAGGCTTCTAAAACCGCCATACCACGCAGCTGGTATTGCTTACCGGTGAATTGAGGTTTAGCCGCATTCATAAAGGTGACCACCCCAATAAGGTTTTCAGCATCAAAGAGTCCTAAGTGAAAGGTATCTTCGGCATCATCACCCGGCATTGCGCAGGTCTCGACAGGTCTGCCAGCGCGTAGCACAGGATGCCGCACAGCATAGGTTTCGGCAGTTGTAATTTGCTTAACGGTAAAATCTTTTTGGGTCAAATTCAATAGGGTTTAAGCACGCACATCGGCGTAGTCGGGGTTCTCATCAAATTTAACTTCGGCAAACGGGCAAAGCGGCTCTATTTTGATGTTGTTAGAACGCGCCCATGCAACGGTGTGATCCAGTAATTTGCTGGCGTATCCCTGATGTTCAAATTCCATTTTTGTTTCGGTATGATCTACAATGATCGTACTGCTATCTTGCACGGTATAGGTGAGTTCTGAGATCTTTCCGCTTTCGCTTTCTATCCAGAACATTCCGCGTTTATCATTTTCTCTGTGTTGAATAGTATAATCCATTATTTTTGTGTCAATTTTCAATACTTCAGTGGGCGTACTTCAAGATTCATTGCCTGCGCATGGTCTTGTAATGCAACACTTTTTTGTTTAATACCTTTTCGACCTTTCTGAAAAGGATATGCTTTTAAAATTAGCAATTATGTCCAAAATTACGGTCACCCGTTTGTATAAAGAAGACATTAACACCTTTTTACCACTGGTGCAGGAGTTGATGGAGCATAGCGTAGCAGAAGACCTGCTGAAAGCGCGTTTTGCCGAAATGTTTGAACACCGGTATCAATGTCGGGGAATCTATGTAGAAGGAGAACTTGCCGGCGTATTTGGCTTATGGTTTGCGGTGCGGCATTATGCCGGTAAAACCTGTGAGGTAGATCACGTCTATATTAAACCCGAATACCGCAATCAAGGTTTAGGCAAACAAGCCTTTCAATGGATTTACGATTATGCACGGGAGCAAGGTTGTGAGACTTCAGAACTGAATGCGTATGTGCATAACTTTCCCAGTCACAAGTTTTATATGAATGAAAACTACGTGATCAAAGGCTATCACTTTTTGAAGAAACTCTAGCTAACGGTAATTACGCTGTCTGTAGGCAATTCATACGGCGCCTTGTCGGCTTCAAAAATTCGCGCACTGTGTGGGCCGCGTAAGGTGTATACCCGCTTTTTGACTTCGATCCAACTGCCTTCACGCAGTCCGACTACAGGAAGCGCATTGAAATGGTGAAATTCTTTAATTCGGGTTTCCCGGGTTTCACCCATATGCGTGCTGCCTTCTACAGGATCTAAATAATGCGGATTGATATTGAAAGGAACCGCACCTAAAGTTTTAAAACTAGGCGGATAAACAATAGGCATATCATTTGTGGTTTGCATACTCACTCCGGCAATATTGGTGCCTGCACTAGTGCCCAGATACGGCATATTCTCGTACAACCGATCGCGCAGCGCTTCAAGCACTTTTTGCTCATAGAGTTGTTTTACCAGTAGAAAGGTATTGCCGCCACCGGTAAATACGCCTTGTGCTTTGCTGATGGCTTCAGCAGGATTCTTAAATTGGTGAATGCCTACGACTTCAATATTCAATTGCTTGAAAAACTCTTGCGCCTTGGCGGTGTACAATTCGTGCGATATCCCACCCGGCCGTGCATACGGAATAAAAATAATACGGCTCGCATCTTTAAAATGCTGTGCTAATTGCGGTTTTAAATAGTCAAGATAAGAGCCACCGTGAACGGTAGAAGTGCTTGCGAGAATTAAGTTTTTCAAAAGGTTTCGGTTTAGGACTGTCAAAGGTAGGGGACTGTAGGGATTTAACAAAAAATTACGCGCATTTATCGGGAATTTTGAACTACTAGTTATTAACTTCATTGTAGATTTCAAAAAACCTTCCTTATGAGACTTTTTATGCTTTTTGTTGCACTGTTTTTAACTCAGGCCGATGCGGTTTCCCAAAAGATCGCGCGGGTAATGATCGATGGTCAGATAATCGTTCCTGCAGGAGATGATGCGGCCGGTATTGTGATCTATAATAAAACAGCACAGCGCGGGACGATCACTTCAGAAGAAGGTACCTTTGATATTGCCGTAGCCCGCAACGATGAGGTGGTAATCCAATCGGTACAGTTTGCACCCATTACCGCGATCATTGATCAAGGGATCGTAAGCAGCAAGCAAATGAACGTGACCCTAAGAGAGACGGTAAATGAATTGGATGAAATTGTCGTACGTCCTTATGATCTTACTGGAGATATCGTGGCAGATGTAAATCGCGTACGAACTATAGATCCGGTCCCTTTTGATGGAAGCGACATCCGTATGGAAGACACGCAGTACGACCGGTATTCTGCTGCCGAGAATGTGGCGATAGATGATCAACGCTGGAGGTATGGACTCAATTTTGTGAACATATTTAAGGCGATATTCAAAAAATCTGATGATGGAGCTACTCCAGAGAATACCGAAGAAGAGTTGGCGCAGATGTATTCAAACACTTTCTTTCAAAACAATCTGAATATAGAACAGGAGCGTGTAGGCCAATACATTCAATACGTCGCAGAAAACGGACTGACTAAAGAAATGATGGAGCAAGGGAACGAGTTGGCATTGATCCAGTTTTTGCTAGAGCAGCGCGATGCATTTAAAAAGACCTTGTCAGACAACGAATAGGTATATAAAAAAGCAGCCGGTAAGGCTGCTTTTGGATTATTCATTTGTGATAAATCACATTTCTAAATCTGTGTAAGACTTAAAATGCGCGTGGTGCACGTACAGGGTACGCTTTGCGACGCAGCGAGTCACGCAGTTTTTGTTGTCTTTCATCAAGGACTATAGTGCCCGGATGTAAAAAAGTGCCGGTCAAGACTTTGGAGTCGGTAGTTACTGAAGCTTTAGCTTCAGTGGCTTGCGCATCTTTTTTGAGGTTGGTACTTGCAGGAGTTTCAGAAGGCATCTGAACTGCACTTTGATTAGGGGTTTCTTCTTGAATAGGTGCCTTTTGTGCAACACAAAATGCAGAGCATAGAAGAAGAAACAGTAGGGGTGAAAATTTCTTCATAATTACTAAAACGATTTAATGAGGCAAAACTACTAGTAAGAACCTATTAATGCAATATTTTCTTCATAAAGTTTTCTTAACTATCGGTTAATGAGATTATAAAGGCGTTCAAAGGCTTGATTTTGCTGAAAAGCCAAACTTCTTTAAAGAGTCATTTTTGAGGGAAACTTAGCCTCAACTACGTTCAAATACCCATAATTTTAGTGTAACAAGAAGCTTTATCAGTATACTAACCCGTTACTTTTGCAACGCAAGGATACCAGAGACGTATTTAAAGCGAAGGAATATTTGATATATGGCAAAGCGTATTGCTTTTTTCTTATGGTTTATAGGCTGTTGTGGCTTTAGTTTGAGCGCTCAGGAAACGAAGATGCTTGAAGGTCGCGTGATCAATGATTCTATTGATCACGAATACCTACATATATTAAACCTTACGCTGCAAAAAGGAACGATCACTACCCGTAGCGGTAATTTTACCATTCCGGTGCGGGAGAACGACACCTTGTATGTCTCGGCACTTCAATTCAAGCATCAGGAAGTGGTCATCACGCCCGAGCTCTTTGGACGGAATTATGTGGAGATCAAACTGGAAACCGAAGTGACCGAACTTGAGGATGTCAATATTAGCGATATCGAATTGAGCGGCAGGTTGGGAGACGATATGAATGTGCCTAAAGTAGAAAAACCTTTTGATCCCGGGGCGGCCGGTTTGCCGGTGTACACGGGGCCGGTGCTTACTTCAGAAGAGCGCAAGCTGTACACCGCAACACATACCGGAGGCGGTATCATTCCTGTAGATGCTGTGATCAACGCGATTTCTGGTCGTACGGCCTATCTTAAGAAAATCGTCAAAATATCAAATATGGAAATCCGCGTTCAAAAAGCGCGTAACCTCGTTGCCGATTCAACGTATATGTTTCAGTTGAAGATTCCCGCACGCTATATCGATGATTTTGCACATTATGTGTATATGGATCGTTCTGAAAACTTAGAGATCGCCTCGCGTGACAATCAGCTCTCCTTGATGGAGCTTTTGATGGAGGAGGCGCCTGCTTATTTACGTTCTAAAGAAGAAGAAGGAGTGTCTGTAGATTTTCCTTCAGAAAAAAACTAATGCGTTTATGGAATGTCTTTTGATACAAGCTAGGCGGTCAGGCTTTATAAAAAGCGTAATTTTACGGCACTTATGAAAAAATTAAGCATTCTACTTTTAGTTGCTTTGCCCTTGATGGCAGCGGCAGCGCATAAATATTATTTCAGCGTAACACAGGCAGATTATGATGCGCAGGAGCACTCCTTAAAAATGGTGACTCGTGTGTTTTATGATGATCTGGAAAAAGCCTTTCAAGAGCGTTATGATGCTTCGATAAAAGTAGATGCTACCTACGATCAGGATAAATTGGATGCATATATTCAGCGCTATTTTGATCAGAAGTTGATCATTTCGATAAACGGAAAACCACAACAACTTAACTACATTGGGCATAAGGATGAGGTAGACTACGTCGTGTGCTTTATCGAAGTCACCGGGATACAAGATTTGCGCTCGATAGCTATAGAAAATACCTTATTGATGGATGTATTCCCCGATCAAAAAAACGTGATTCATCTTAACGCAAAAGGGAAGAAAAAGAGCTTTTTACTTACCGAGGGAAATGATAAAGCGATGTTAAATTTTTCTGAATAATTTACTAAGATTCGGTTAATCTTTACTTTTATAAAATTCACAAGCACTTAAAATAGATTTAATTTTTATGAGAACACTCAAGCACACGCTTTTTGCAGTGTTACTTCTGGTTGGAGCAACAGCAGTTGCGCAGGAAGAGCAAGCACCGCAAGAAAAACAAGCAGGGCATGTAAACACGAATAAGTTTAGACAACTTTATAACGAGTTTGCAACGCCTAATCAATTTCGTACGGCTTCGGGAGCACCGGGACCTGCCTATTATCAAAATGAGGCCGATTATGAAATTAAGATTGAACTTGATGATGAGAAGCAAACCATAAGCGGTTTTGAAACCATCACCTATCACAATAACAGTCCTGATCAGTTAGAATATCTTTGGGTACAATTAGATCAAAATGTACGTACAAAAGATTCTCCTGCCTTAGAGCGTAACGGGAGCGGGATGTCTCCTGTAGCACAGCCTGCGGGCATCGTTTCACAATATATGACCGAAGCTTTTGACGGTGGTTTCAATATCACAGAAGTGTCTCAAGACGGTACGCCTTTAGAGCATATGATCAATTACACAATGATGCGTGTAGAAATGCCTGAGCCATTGGCACCGGGTGATTCTTTTGAATTCAGCATACGTTGGAATTATAATATTCCTGAGCATACTGTAGATCGTGCACGTTCTGGATATGAGAGTTTTCCTGACGGAAACAAAAACTATGTGATCGCACAGTTCTTCCCAAGAATGTGTGTGTACAATGACGTAGAAGGCTGGCAAAACTACCAGTTCTGGGGAAGCGGTGAATTTGCGCTTCCTTTTGGAGATTACGACGTAGAGATCACAGTACCTGCAGATCACTTGTTAGACGGAACCGGTAACTTGGTAAACCGTAAAGAAGTATATAGTAAAGAAGAATACAAGCGTTGGGAACAAGCGACCAAGAGCTATGACAAGCCGGTGCTCATCAGAACACAGGCTGAAGCAGAGCAAATCGAACAAGGACGCAGCACCAAAACTAAAACCTGGAAACTTCAGGCAGAGAATGTGCGTGACTTTGCATTTACCTCTTCTCGTAAATATATTATGGACGCACAAGCGGTTAAGTTTCCTAAAGGAGACGTAATGGCGATCTCGATCTATCCTAAAGAAGGAAATCCACTTTGGGAAGAGTACTCTACAAAAGCTGTTGTACAGACTTTAGAATCGTACTCTAGAATGACTTTTGATTATCCTTATCCTAAAGCGATCTCTGTTCACGGAAAGAACCAAGGGATGGAATACCCAATGATCTGCTGGAACTACGGACGTCCTAATGAAGATGGAAGCTATAGCGATCGTACTAAATTTGGAATGATCAGTGTAATTATTCACGAGGTGGGACACAACTTCTTCCCGATGATCGTAAACTCTGATGAGCGCCAATGGGGTTGGATGGATGAAGGAATCAACACCTTTGTACAGTATGTAGCCGAGCAAGATTTTGGTGAGAAGTATCCAGAGGCGATTGCTCCTAATGCAAAGTATCCTTCACGTCGTGGAGAAGCTTCTAAGATCACCGGTTATATGGGTGGTAATCAAGACTTTATTTCGCCAATTATGTCAAACCCAGAGAACGTTTATCAACTAGGGAACAACGCCTACGGAAAACCGGCAACTGCGCTTAATATTTTAAGAGAGACCGTGATGGGACGTGAGTTGTTTGACTATTCATTTAAAACTTACGCACAGCGCTGGATGTTTAAACACCCAACTCCTGAAGATTTCTTCCGTACTATGGAAGACGCTTCTGCAGTTGATCTAGACTGGTACTGGAGAGGATGGTTCTATACTACTGAAAACGTAGATATGGGTGTTGAAGAAGTAAAATCATATTACTTGACTGATAAGCCTACACAAGCAGGAAAGGAATTGATGCAACGTTATGGGGTTGATCCTAGCGGAAGAGATCTTGTTTATGTTGTTGAAGAAGGTGGTGAAGACTATGATCCGGCAATGAAGAACAAGTCGAGCTTAGAGAACGCACCAAACCTTCAAGAGTTCTTGATGGATAACCTTTCTCCTGCAGAACGAGCAAACTTAAAAACACCTAAGCATTTCTATGCGATCAAATTCAATAAGCCGGGAGGGATCCCAATGCCTATTATCGTTGAGTATAGCTATGCAGACGGAACTAAAGAGAAGGTTACCTATCCTGTACAAGTATGGCGTAAAAACGACGCTCAGGTGACTAAAGTATTGGCTACCGATAAAGAACTTACCGGAGTATTACTTGATCCGGATCTTGAAACTGCCGATGTTGACGTTAGCAACAACAGCTGGCCAAAACAAGAGCAAGAGAGCGAGTTTGACAGCTTTAAAGAAGGTACCGAAGACTAGTACGTATTAAGACAGATTTATTATATTAAAAAGCCGATGTTCTTACATCGGCTTTTATTTTTCCTATATATTTGCAGTGTTATGAGTATACCACTTTTTATTAGCGGAGGAGAGATTGCCTTTGTGATTTTTATTGTGATTATGGTTTTTGGTGCCGATAAAGTTCCGGATATCGCCAGAGGTCTCGGTAAAGGTATGCGCACCCTGAAGAACGCTACAGAAGATATTAAATCTGAAATTACCAAGAGCGCAGATAAGCAAGGCATCAATACCGATATCGCCAAGGATATGAAAAAGGAAATTGACGATGCTAAAAAGAATATCGAAGAGATTACCGGATCGGTAAAGCGTAAATTCTAAAGTACTTTTTGAAGGATTCTAAGCGGTTTGTAAATGCTCAGGTTAGTTGCGTTTATGGTCGCTGTAAGGTTAAGGTTGTCAGGAGATTGTATTGGTCAGCTTTCCTGTTTTTTTGATCAGTTCTAAGATAGCCACAGCTGCTTAATGTTAAATTTTGACACTTTGTAAAAATTTACACGGCTAAACCGAGAATTTAGTAATATCTTAAACAAGAAATCGATTACCTATGATTTCTATCCTATAAATACTCTGGGTGATTGTTTATAAGCAGAGTATTTTAGAACAATAATTGTATTTATTCTAAGTGTTAATTATGAATCCCGACTTGTTTCAAGTCGGGATTTTTATTGGAATCAAAAGGAATAATGCTCTGAGGAAATTCAACTACCCGCGTTTCCTGCTTATGGTGAGTCCGTCGCGAATGGTGAGCAATACGGTCTCCAGACGTTCGTCATCCGCCAGTAGGCGATTGTATTCTAAAAGCGCTTTTGTAGAGCTGTCTTTAGGATTTAGCGGCTCTACCACTTTACCACTCCACAATACATTGTCAGAAAGTAAGAGTCCGCCCGGTCTGATACGGTCAACGATCATATCAAAATAAGCGGGGTAATTGGGCTTATCTGCATCCATAAAAACGAGGTCAAAGTCTTCATCCAGCTGCGGAATGATCTCTAGCGCCGGACCCAAGTGTTGTTTGATGTTAGCTGCATAGGCCGAAGCATCAAAGTACTTTTTTTGCAGATCAACAAGTTCTTCATTTACATCTATGGTGTGCAAGATGCCGTCAGGTTGTAAACCTTCAGCTAAGCATAAGGCCGAATAGCCGGTATAGGTGCCTATTTCTAGAATGACCTTAGGATTTACCAGTTTAGCGATCATACTCAAGATACGGCCTTGGTAATGCCCGCTTAGCATACGCGGTTGAACCACTTTTTGATAAGTCTCCCGGGTAAGCTGGCGCAGTAACTCGGGCTCCTTTTCAGAGTGCGCTACTGCATAATCGTCAAGATCTTCTGAGATAAAATGCATAGTTTAATCTTCTTCTTCAAGGCCTTCTAGGACCTCCTCATCGTGTAACATTTTGCGGGTTTCCTGCTTCATCAAGTCAAGTTTATCGCGTAAACTCATATCAGTGGTGAACTTGCCGTCGTAGATCAAATTTAAGATGGCTTTATCCTGAACCCTGCCGCGGCGCATCGCTTCAGAATAGCGCAAGTCTTCTCTAAAGGTAACTAGGGAGTATTTTGAAAAATATTCGGTAGGGAAGGCTTCTTCAAAAGCAATTTCAAGTTTCCGCTTCTCTTGAAAAATAGGCCTCGCCGTATGCGCTTTCATCTCGTGAAAATTATCTACAGCGAGATCTGCAATCGCATCAGTATCTTCTTTGCGCTCTTCTTGATAAGCTTTAAAAACCGCTTTCCAGTCTCCGGCATGCTGATCAAGATATTGATCAAGCACATAAATATCTTCAAAAGCAGAATTCATTCCTTGCCCATAAAACGGAACAATGCCGTGTGCGGCATCGCCTAGCAATAATACTTTACCGTACGCGTGCCAGGGTGAACATTTGATAGTACCCAGCGGTGATGTAGGATTAGCGTGAAACTCTTCAAGCAGGTCTGGCATTAGCGCTAGCGCATCAGGATATTCACGTTTAAAGTAATCTACGACAGCCTCATCGGTATTGAGACTTTCAAAGCTGTCTTTGCCCTCATCCCAAGAAAGGAAAAGCGTAACAGTGAAACTGCCGTCAAGGTTAGGCAAGGCGATCATCATATCTTTCCCTCTCGGCCAGATATGCAAAGCGTGTTTCTCTACAAGAAAGCCGCCATCTGCTTTAGGAGGAAAAGACAATTCTTTATACCCGTGGGTTAAAAAGTCTTGACCGTAGCTGAATAAGAATTTACGATGATCCAACATACTCTTGCGCAGGGCAGAACCTACACCGTCGGCGCCCATCACAATATCGGTTTGATAGGTGGTGGTTTCTCCGGTTTTATAATCTTCAAAAGTAGCTTCAGCCGTCTCGAGGTTTACCCCAGTACATTTTTGATTGAAACGCATTGTGATTTGCGGCATAAGCTCACATTCATCAAGCAGCATTATGTTGAGGTCTTCGCGAGAGATCGAATTGATATATTCATGTCTTCCGCTGTACGGACTCATAAATTGTTCTCCTTCGGTGTTGTGAATCATGCGACCGTGCATAGGAATACAAAGCGGAAGCACTTTATCTTCAAGACCGGCAAGGCGTAAGCCTTTCATTCCGCGGTCTGAAAAAGCCAAATTGATCGAGCGGCCGCTATCTACAACTTCTTTGCGCAGATCGGGACGTTTTTCCATCAGGGTGACTTTATACCCGCGTTGGGCCATACGCAAGGCGAGCAGTGAACCGCAAAGCCCGGCGCCTATGACTAAAATATGTTCTTGGTTTGGAGTTTTCAAAAGAGGTTTGTTAGTTGGTACGCTAGCGTACAATTATATGTTGGCTAAAAGTTGTTTAAGGCGTTGGGTCATCTCGTAAACATCCTCATAGCTGTTATAAAGCGGAGCAGGAGCTACACGTATTACATCCGGCTCTCGCCAGTCGCAAATAATACCGGCTTGCATAAAACCATCGTGCATGCTTCGGTCTGCATTTTTAACTTGAATAGAAAGTTGGCACCCGCGTTCTTCCGGATTTTCAGGAGTTAGGATAGAAATGCGCTCATCATTCAGTTGGTTGATGAGGTATTCTAAATACCCTGTGATCTTTTTAGATTTAGCGCGTATGTTTTTAAAACCGGCTTCAGCAAAAATCTCCAGAGAGGCGCGTATAGGCGCCATCGATAAAATAGGCGGATTGCTCAATTGCCAGCCTTCTGCTCCAGGAATAGGGTCAAAGTCCACACGCATATTAAAGCGGCTTTCCATTTTATGTCCCCACCATCCCGTAAAACGCGGGATATCTTTGTCATTTGCGTGTCGCTCGTGTACAAAGCATCCGCCAATAGCACCGGGGCCGCTGTTTAAATATTTATACGTACACCACACGGCAAAATCAGGGCCGTTATAGTGCAAGTCTGCATCTATATTGCCCACGCCGTGTGCCAGATCAAAACCTACCTTACAGCCGTAACGGTGACCTAACTGTGTGATTTCTTTTATAGGGTATTTTTGACCGGTATAATAATTAGAATTCCCCACCATTACCAAGGCGATTTCTTCTCCATGTTCAGCCATTAGCGCTTCGAGATCTTCAAAGCGGTTGAGGTGCTCGCCCTCACGCGGTTGCCAAAGTATAAGCCCTTCTTGAGGATCATAACCTTTCTCTTTGATTTGCGATTTGACCGCGTAACTGTCAGAAGGAAAAGCGTCACTTTCTATAAGGATTTTATAGCGTTTAGCTGTCGGTCTGTAAAACGAGACCATCATCAAGTGCAAATTGGTAGACAGCGTGTTCATAAGTACTACCTCTTCAGGTTTTGCACCTACGATTGCTGCCATAGGTTCGCGCATAACCTCGTGATACGTCGTCCATGGGATAGCTGCTTTAAAGTGACCTTCAACCGCGATATCTGCCCAATTGCTTAATTCTTGAGCAACATATTCTTTTGCTTTTTTAGGCTGAAGTCCTAAAGAGTTTCCGCAAAGGTAAATGAGGTTGTTTCCTTGCGCGTCTTTAGGAATATTAAACATATCCCGAAAGCGGGCTAAAGGGTCTGCTGCATCAGCCTGTTTTGCGTAGGCTAAAGTGTCTTGATACGTGGTTTTTTCAATTTCTGGCATAGACGGTAAAAATAACACATCGGCAAACGTGCGGCAAACTTAGCAGGCATAAACCTTAAGCCTAAAGAGACTCACTAAATCCTTTTAAGCCTAGGGTATTTGTAGTAATTTGCTAAGCTGTTTTTTATTGGTGCCGCCAAAGGGTTTAATACTCTTAGGCTTGTTTTTAAATTGAAAATTTAACTTTAATAACTTTCTTTAGGGCTTTCCTTTGTCGACAGACAGGTTTGTCCTGAGGTAGTTCACTTTAAAATTGATGCAATCACTTGGTTTAGTATTTAGCCGTTTACGGTATTTTACGCCGGTTTTTTTATTTGCAACCTTAAATATTCTTTACGGTACCTGGGCTATTTATATCCCACAGATCACTGCAAAACTGCAGCTCAATGAAGGAGAATTGGGCTTTGCCGTGTTTTTTATGGCGTTAGGGACGCTTTGTACCATTCCTTTTGTGCCAAAGCTTATCAAGAATCTTGGTTTGGGAAAAGCGGTTTTATTTGCTGTGATTGGCTTTTGTTTGTTTATCCTTGGTCCGTTTTTGGCTAAGTCCTATGTTTTGCTTTGTGCGTCTTTGTATGGAGTAGGTGTCTTTTCAGGATTACTTGATGTAGCGATCAATACCTTGGTCACAGAAGTTGAGCGTAAAGACAAGGTGCATTTTATGTCGGTTTCTCACGGGTTTTTCAGTTTAGGCGGGATGCTGGGAGCAGGTTTGGGAAGTTTATTAATGCCGTATATCGCTTTTGCGGAATGTCATGTTGCCGGAGTAAGTCTTATCTTGATTGTGATCAATCTTATTTTATCTAAAAACTATTACCGAATAACGAGCACTCAGGAAGCTGAAGAATCTAGTTTTAAGCTGAAAAATCTGAAGCCTTTGATCGGTTTGGCATTGATTGGTTTTCTGGTAATGGCTGCCGAAGGCGCTATTGTAGATTGGAGTGCGTTGTATCTAGAGCAAGTAACTTTGGCTACCGCAGCCTTATCAGGCTTGGGGTATACTATTTTTAACGGGACGATGGCATTGGGCAGATTCTTTGGCGATGCCGTTTCTACACGATTTGGTTCGCGTTTGATTATGATCATCGGTTCTTTTCTTGCGGCCGCTGGTTTTGGTCTCACCTTAGTTGCCGATACAACCACTGCGCTTATAGGTTTTGCAGTCGTGGGGATGGGCTTGTCTATTGTAGTTCCTGAATTGTTCAGATATAGCGGTAATTTGAAAGGAATACGTGCCGAAGAGGGCATTAGCTTTATTGCCGGAACCGGATTTGTAGGCCTACTTCTTGGTCCGGTATTTTTGGGCTTTTTGGCACAAACCTTTGATCTTAAAGGAAGCTTTATTGCACTTCTATGCTTTACCGCAATCGCCGGAATTGTTGCGCTCAGCCTTAGGCGAAACTAAAAAGCACGCCTAAGGGCGTGCTTTTAAAATTTTATAAGCCTAAGCTTTATTCTGTTTTTACTGCGATGTCTGTGAAATAAAGTCTAAAATTTTTATCTTCAGTTTTGTGATCTGAGGCGATTTTAATTCCATTGTAATCCTCATAATCGTCCCAGGTGGTCACCATAGAGAATTCTGAAACATTTCCTCTTCTAAAAATCCATTCGCGTACCATAAACTCGTCATCATAGAAAAAGTCATAGGCATCTCCCGGAGTATAGCCTCCTTCGTCACCATAGGTAAGGGTGATCTTATGAAATTGCTTCTTGCTTATAGGCGCTGTTGCTGTGTCTTGTACGGTAAGATTTGAACTTTCTTTATCCCAAACCAAATGCATAGGAGCTAGAAGCCAGAAGGAGTCATTGATAAAGCCTTTATCTGTAGCGGTGCTGGTGTTGTCTACGCTAGATCGGTTATACGTGATGGTGTCCTGAGCTGTCATCTGGGTGATGTCCTGTGTTTTGGGTTTCCAGATCCAGGATTTCTCGTAGTGTTCTTCTCCGCGGTCTACATTAAAAGTGAATTGTACTTCAGAAACCTGATCCCATTGGTCTAAGCCATTGGCTTCAGCGATCTTATAGGCAACTTCCTGTTCTGGTGTGCGTTCTTCTTCTGCGACTTCTTCAGTAGAGACTACGGGAGTTGTTTCAGGAGTTTCCTTGGTTTCGGTTTTACAAGAAAAGAGCGCCAGAAGTATGGCGGTACTGAGTATTATTTTTTTCATCGTTTTGTTTTAGCTATTAAAAATACAAAGTAGATTTTGACCAATAGCATTTTAAGGTTTATTTATTACATCAGCATAGCAGCTTACCGTAAGTTTTCGGCTAAAAGTCGACTATAAAATCTAGATTTATAATCAACTTATTTAAAATACATTCAATGAAAACACTACTTCACAAAGCAGAAACGCGCGGAGATGCAAATCACGGCTGGTTACACAGCAGACATACGTTTAGTTTTGCAAATTATTACGATCCGCAGCGTATGAACTTTGGTGTTTTACGCGTGCTTAATGACGATAAAGTGAGTGGGGGAATGGGATTTGGTACGCATCCGCATCAGAATATGGAAATTATTTCCATTCCTTTATCCGGTGATCTGGAGCATAAAGACAGTATGGGAAATACCACCGTCATCAAGGAAGGAGATATTCAAGTGATGAGTGCCGGAACCGGAGTGCAGCATTCTGAGTATAACAAGAATAAAGACGAGGAGGTGCGTTTTCTACAAATTTGGGTGATTCCCAATACGCAAAATGTAGAACCGCGTTATGATCAAATCACTCTTGATCGTGCCGATCGTAAGAATAAACTGCAGCAAGTGCTTTCTCCTAATAAAGAAGACGCCGGTGTATGGATCTATCAGGATGCCTGGTTCAATATGGTAGATTTGGATGCCGAAAAAGAAGTGGTTTACGATTTCAATTTAAAAACAAACGGACTCTACATTTTTGTTTTAGAAGGAAGCATAGAAGCAGGCGGGCAAGCTCTGGAACGAAGAGACGGTTTGGGTGTTTTTGATACTGATGCTATTACCTTAAAAGCGACAGCAGATGCTTCTGTTTTGTTGATGGAAGTGCCGCTGCAGCTGTAAAACCTTGATGGGCTTTCTGAAAAATTGACAGTTTTTTTCTCGTGAAATCTGATGGTACTTTTTTTGCTTTGAGTTGACGAGAAACTATTAATTAAACCTTCGATTTATGGAAACACCAATTAAGTTAGAGTTAGTAGGACAAAAAGGAGAACTGTTTGCCTTAAAATATCCGGGATTGCAAATTCCTATTCACGTTAATGACGAACTGTTAGAAAAATTTAAGGCGAGTGATGAGTATATTGTGGTTGAAAATTTATCAACCGCTGAATATTCAGAACAATCTTGGAGTTCTTCGGAAACCAAAAATCAAATACGAGCTTAAAATACTAAAAAAGGCGACGCATTAGGGTCGCCTTTTTTATTGGCACCGTCAAAGGGTTTGATACTCCAAGGCTTGCCTCGCAATTGAAAATTCGTTTTCAAGCAATGTCTCGGGTTTGCCCTAAAATAGTTTACTGGCAATATCTAATACTTTGTCACTTCAAAGCCTTTCTCGAATTGGTTTACTGTAGTCTACTACATCGTTGCCTTAAGAAAATCAGCGCTTACTTTACGATTTTAATAACATCCGGCTGCCCGCGATTTGTAATAACATAGATTAATTTTGCATTTTAGAATCAGGTTATGACAAAACGCTTCACCACTTCTTCGCGCACGACGATCATTTTAATTCTGGGAACTCTTATTGCAATTGGTCCGTTTTCGATCGATATGTACCTGCCGGGTTTTGGTAATGTTGCAGAAGATTTTGGAGTAGATATCAGCAGAGTAGGTTTAACCTTGACCAGTTACCTTATTGGGATAGCACTGGGACAACTCGCTTATGGACCTTTGATGGATCGGTTTGGGAGACGTCGCCCGCTTATAGGCGGCCTTATCCTTTTTACAGTTACTTCACTTATTTGTGCAGCCAGCTGGAATCTTAATATTCTTATTGCCGCACGCTTTTTTATGGCATTGGGTGGTTGCGCCGGTATGGTGGCTTCAAAGGCGATCGTAAGAGATCTTTTTGAAAAGAAACAAGTTGCAGATGTACTTTCAACATTAATGCTCATTATGGGAGTTGCTCCCATAATCGCTCCTACTGTAGGCGGACTTGTAATTGGTGCTTTTGACTGGGAGGCGGTTTTTTATATTCTTGCTGCATTTGCAATTATTATGTTGGTTTTGATCACCTATGTTTTGCCGGAAAGTGCAAAACCCAATCATACCACCAGCCTTAGGCCAAAAAATATTTTGCTTGAATATGTCTCAATCTTAAAAAACAGGGAGTTTTTCATTTTTGCAGTTGCTCGCGGTTTTACAATGGGATGCTTGCTAAGTTATGTAAGCAGTGCTCCTTTTATTTTTATTGAATTTTTTGGCTTAACGGAACAACAATTTGGTTGGGTCTTTGGAAGTAATGCGCTTGGTTTAATTCTGGGAAGTCAAATCAATCGCTTAGCGCTTAAGCGTTTTTCGTTGTTGCAAATTACAGTAACCACCTGTGTAGCGCTTACTATTTTAACAGCGCTCGGACTAGGGATTAGTTTCGTCGAAATCAATTTCTGGATCGTATACCCATTTTTATTTACAATGTTGTTTTTAATAGGTTTTCAAAACCCTAATGTTACCGCGTTATCTCTTGATCCCTTTACCAAGCAAGCAGGAAGTGCTTCTGCACTTATAGGAAGTATTGGTATGATCTTTGGGTCGGTTGCCAGTATTTTGGTCGCAGAGCTCGTTACCGAAAGTGTAAAGCCGTTGCTTTTTATCTTATTTGGAAGTGCGGTCTGTAGCTTACTCCTTGTTTTATTCTATCTTAATAAGCGTAAGGCTTACAAATTTCAGACTACATAGTTTTTATCTTTTATCCCGATTTTCGGGTTTGTTAGCTATAATTAACAAATAGTTTTTTGTAACTGATTAATAATTAGTATTTTAGGCGATTTTTTAAAATGAGGTTCTCGCAGTGAGAACTTTTTAAAACTTTTTTAAAAGCCTATTATGAGATTAAAATCCCTACTTCCTCTTAGTATTGCGCTGTGTATTACATCAATTACCACTTTTGCCCAAGATAAAAGCTATGACATTGGCTTGTATCTCGGAGGTGTGAATTATTATGGCGAAATTGGTAAAAAGAACTTTGTGGCACCCAACCGCGCTTTTTTAGGCATTATTGGCAAGATGAATTTTAATGAAAATTTAAGCGCCAGAGCAAGTGTAACCTACATGACTTTGTACGATGATGATCGGGATGCAGACGACGGATACCGAGGAACCGGAAGAAATAACTCGCTTTACTATTCTTTTGATAACAGCCATCTGGAACTCACCGCAGCATTAGAGTATGTGCCATTTTCATTTTTTAAATCCTCATACAATCCAATTGATTTTTATGTCTATGGCGGAATAGGCGCGATTTACGGCGACGAATTGTATTACCCGTTGTCTGCAGGGTTTGAAGATGTACAAGCGGTAAAATATGGCACGCGTACCCGTATGATTATTCCTTTTGGTGCCGGGCTTAAAACCTTCATTGGAAGCCAATTTATGCTCGGTATAGAGTTGGCTCCACGATACAATTTCAGTGATAATTTAGATGGAAGCCATCCGGATGAGGAACAATTGGAGCCAAATCAACTGCCTAACTTCATAAATAATGATTGGTACACGTATATAGGTTTGACCTTGACGTACCGCATTGGCAAAGGTGGACGTAATGCTTGCTACTGCACGCTTTAATCACCACTGTTTTCTTCGGTAATACGTACTTCGTTTTATCTTTGTCCTATGGCGAGAAGACTAGATAGCATTACCGATACCAAAAAAACAAACGTGCGTGCTTCCTTTCAGGCACTGCGCTACATTCCGCGATTTTTTAAAGAGATCAGTCGGGTAAGTAAATTGCTCTTTGGTCTTAATCTTCTGGGGCGTATAATCAATGCATTCTCACCGGTGGTGATTCTATGGGTAGGAAAATTGATCATTGATGAGATCATTACCCAAATTAACGCATCACCTGCAAATTATGAGCAGCTTTGGAACTATGTGCTGCTGGAATTTGTCATCATCATTATTGCCGACATCATCAATCGAGGAATCGCGATTTCAGATGGTTTGCTGGGTGATAAATACAATATCATTTCTTCAGAAAAAATGATACGTAAAACCAGTAAGATCGACATGGCGCAGCTTGAAGATTCTGAATTTTACGATAAGCTTGAACGTGCACGCCAGCAAACTCAGGGCAGGGTAGGACTTATGAGTACATCACTCAGTCAGTTACAAAGCCTTATTTCTATAAGTACACTTATCGCCGGGCTGGTCTATTTTCAGCCGATGTTGATCGTCTTACTGGCACTTAGTATCATTCCGTTATTTATTAATGAAATTCGTTTTAGCGGGCAGCAATATTCGTTATCACGCAGCTGGACTGCCGAGCGGCGAGAGCTTGATTATCTGAGATATATTGGGGCTAATGATAAAACAGCTAAAGAGATTAAACTCTTTGGGTTGACCGATTTTATTGCAAGTAGATTTAAAAAACTCAGCGAGGAATATTATCAAATAAATAAGAAACTTACGATCAAGCGCAGTGCTTACAGTGCCGTTTTTAATATTCTGGGAGTGGTGTGCTATTATGCTGCATATCTGGTGATCATCAAAAGTGTTTTGGATGGGCAGATAACCGTAGGAGAATTGACCTTTTTATCAGCCTCCTTTAATCGCTTGCGCAACAGCTTGCAATCCTTTTTTACCAATTTTACCCAGATCACTCAACGTGCGTTATATCTTAAAGATTACTTTGATTTTATCGATTTGGAAATTCCTGATGCTCAAAAATCATTTCTAGAGTTACCACAAGCGATCACCCAAGGTTTTGAATTGGTAAATGTGCATTTTGGTTATCCTGAAAGTGAATACGAGGTTTTAAAAGGGGTAAGTTTCAAATTAAAAGCCGGAGAGAAAATGGCTTTTGTAGGAGAGAATGGAGCGGGTAAAACGACCTTGATCAAGTTGATGCTGCGTTTTTATGAACCTACACAAGGACAGATCTTGCTGGATGGCGTAAATATCAATCGATACGATAAGGCAGACTATCAACAAATGTTTGGTGTGATTTTTCAGGATTTTTTCAGATATGAGTTTACGCTGCGCGAAAACATTGCCGTAGGGGCCATTGATGCAGTTACAGATAATCATCGCATTGGGCAGGCCGCAGAATTGAGTTTGGCGAGTGAAGTGATCGATGCGCTTGAAGAAGGTGTAGAAACCCAATTAGGTAAACGCTTTAAAAAAGGGCAGGAACTTTCAGGCGGACAATGGCAAAAAGTAGCTTTGGCACGCGCTTATATGAAAGATGCTAAAGTGATGATTCTAGACGAACCTACTGCAGCTTTAGACGCTAAAGCAGAGTACGAGGTTTTTGAACGATTTATTGATCTGACAAAAGGGAAAACGAGCATAATCATATCTCATCGTTTCAGTACAGTGCGTATGGCAGATCGCATTCTGGTTCTTAAACATGGAAAAATCCTGGAGTTAGGAACGCACGACGAGCTGATGGAAACCCCAAAACTCTATGCCGAACTGTTTGAGCTACAAGCTCAAGGCTATAAATGATGTTTAAAGTCCGTTTGCGCTAAGTCCGCCATCAACCACCAGATTTTGACCAGTGATGTATGAAGATTGGTCCATCGCAAGAAAGGCAATAGTATTTGCCATTTCTTCAGGCTGTGCAAAACGCTTCAGTGGAGTGCGCTCAATAATTTTATCGTAACGCTCTTTTTGATCCATTACCGGTTTAACTAACGGAGTTTCTGTATACCATGGAGAAACGGCGTTCACACGAATATTTTTATCGGCCCATTCTGAAGCAAGGCTTCGGGTTTGTTGTAAAAGACCGGCTTTGGCCATCGCATAAGGTGCACCGCTTTTAATATCCTGAGAAGCTGCAACCGAAGCTACATTAATGACTGAAGCTTTTCCTGAGCGTTTAAGAAGTGCAAAAAACTTTCGAGTCAATTCAAAGGGAGCCAAAAGATTGGTGTCTATAATTTGCTGATATTCTTCAGGTTCAAAAAGAATGGCTTCTTTGCGAATATTCATTCCTGCATTATTGACTAAAATATCAAGAGAACCGCTACGCTGAAAAACAAAATCTGTTAATTGATCTTGATCATCTTCAGAAGTTACATCGGCTTGCATACCCGAAGCGATAAAGCCTTGTTCTCCCAATTCTTGCTGAAATGCGGTAACGGCTTCACCATCGCGTGCGGTAAAGATGACTTTAGCACCAAGTTGTGCAAATGCAAGAACGGTAGCTCTGCCAATCCCTTTAGTTCCTCCGGTTATTAATGCTGTTTTTCCTTCTAAATTCCACATAGGTTAATCTCAATTTGCCGGCAAAACTACAAAGAGATTTAAGGCTATCTGCAGGGATGGAGCATAAATTTTAAATCGCTCTTCGATTTATGCATAAAAAAAGCCGTACTAGTTAGTACGGCTTTCAACTTATAAATGCGATAGATTTAATCTACAGCATCTTCTGCAGCGTCACCAATGTCATCTGCTGCATCTTCAATTTTATCTCCGGTAGATTCTTCACGACAACTTTGTAGTGTTGTGCCCATAACTCCGGCTAGAAATAGAAATAAAAAAATACGTTTCATAATTAAAAATTTAAAGGTTAGAATTTTGGTTGTTTTACAAGCGTCTGCCTGTTGCTAGTTTGTAAAGAATCGCAATTACAGCGAGTACCAGTAGAATGTGTATTAAACTACCTACCGATTCGGCGAAGCCAAAATAGCCTACAAGCCATCCTATAATTAAAATCACTACAATAAGCCAAATTATGTCTCTCATAACTAATTTTTATTGGTTAGTGATATGAAATTAATTGATTGTTGCAGAAGTGAGTCTTTGGTTAACAGTGAATTAACGGCAGTTCTAGAATTTTTGTGGATTCTTTATGATTTCCTGCGCCCGTTTAACAAGTTGTTCTAATTCGTCCGGATCTTTTTTGTCGAGCATGCTCATCATCATGTTCATGCGTTGGTTGTTCTTGAAATGTTCTCGTTTTTCAAAAAGAAAATTCCAGTATAAACTATTAAAAGGGCAGGCGTCATCACCTGTTTTTTTACTTACACTGTATTTACATGAACTGCAATAATTGCTCATTTTATTGATGTAGCTTCCGCTGGAAACATAGGGTTTTGTCGCGACGATGCCGCCATCAGCAAACTGACTCATACCCCGAGTATTTGTGATTTCTACCCACTCGAGGGCATCAATATAAATGCCCAGATACCAAGCGTCAACTTCATCGGGGTGTGTTTGGGTGAGCAGCGCATAATTTCCTGTGATCATCAGGCGCTGAATGTGATGTGCATATGCGTGGTCTAAGCTTTGCTTGATGGCATGGTGCATGCAATTCATTTTTGTTTCTGCCGTCCAATAAAAATCAGGAAGCTCATTTTGATTGTCTAGTTTGTTGCTGCGACGGTAACCGGGCATTTTCATCCAGTAAATTCCGCGCATATATTCACGCCAACCTAAAATCTGTCTTACAAAACCTTCAACTTGGCTGATGTCTATGTCATCTTTATTTGCTCTCCAGTGATCGATCACTTTTTCTATAACCTCAAGTGGATGCAAGAGTTTGCTATTCATCGCAAAGCTGAGTCGGCTATGAAAAAGATAAATTTGATCAGGATCCATTGCATCTTGATAATCTCCAAAATGTTTCAGTAAGTTGGAGCAGAAATAATTGAGCACACTTAAACCGTCTTCACGGCTCGTGGGCCAGTTAAATTGTTGCTCATCAATACTCCCCATCGTCTTGACGCCGGCTTCTTCAATCATCTTGCAAAGAGCCGAAACATCTTTTCTAAAACCACGCTCGTGCGGAATTTCAGGCTCTCCTTTCCATTTCTTACGATTGCTTTGATCAAAATTCCATTTTCCGCCTTCAGGATCTTTAGCATTTGCCATCATAATGTCGTATTTCTTGCGCATGTCGCGGTAGAAATATTCCATCGTATAGGTTTTCTTTCCTTTAAAAAAAGTTTCCAGATCGGTGCGTGAAGTGAGGAAGTGTTCTGTGTCTACTGCTTCAGAATCAAGCTCAAGGGAATCGCTGAATTCTTTGAGTTGCTGGTCGAGTCGGTATTCGTCAGGAAGTTGGTATTCAAAGCGTTCGATGTAATGCGCTTTAAAAAGCTTTACTAAGTTTTGGGTAAGATCTTGCTTGTTGTCAGGATGATCTAATTGATAATAGATCACGCTATGTCCGCGTTCCTGAAGCCACTGGCTAAAATTGCGCATTGCGCTAAAAAAGGCGACCACTTTTTGAATATGATGCGTAACATAGTCGGTTTCCTGCCGCATCTCTGCCATAAAATAAAGCACCTCATCATCGGTCTTATCAAACCAAGAGTGCTTATGATTCAATTGATCTCCTAAAAGTAATCGTAGTGTTTTTGCCATATTTTTTAATCAAAAAGCGACTCCTGAAGCCAAAGTCTGCGGAATTTCCCATCACTATCATAGCGTTCTGCCTGACTTTTAATATTGAATTTTCTATCTCGAGGATCATTGCCCACGCCGCTATTGTACATCCAATTGCCGTAATTGCTGTGCACATCATAATCGATCAACATACTTTCAAAATAGGCTGCGCCTATACGCCAATCTTGTTGTAATTCTTTTGCCCAGTAACTCGCAACATTCTGACGGCCACGGTTGCTCATCCAGCCGGTCGCGGCAATTTCTTTCATATTGGCATTTACAAAATCATATTTCGTCTGGCCGTTTATCCATTCCTTTTTTGCGGCCTTGTTGGTTTTCCAATCGTAGTCTTTCTCTAGAATTCCACCGATCTTAAAAATTTGATCACCGTACTTTAAGGAAATGTATTTGAAGAAATCCCGCCACATCAATTCAAAAAAGAGCCAATAAGTACTTTCATTTTTGGTTTCTTCTTGTTCAAAAGCTTTTATTTTCCAGTAAATGGTACGTGCTGAAATGCTTCCGTTTGCCAGCCAAGCCGAAAGTTTTGAGCTGTAATTTTTTCCGGTAAGTCCGTTACGTGTTTTCTTATAAACCGCGAGTTTTTTGGTCTGCCAGAAATAGTCTTCAATTCGATTTAATGCTTGCTGTTCTCCACCTTTAAAAGGAAATGCAGTTCTATGATCTGGCTCAAAACTTTCTAGATTTAAATCCTGGAGTGTAGGAATCGAAGTTGAGGTTGCTTCATAATTCGTTTGCGGAAATGCAGCAATAGCAACTTCTTCTCTGATATTTAAGTTTTTCTCGCATTTTTTGCGCCATTGCGTAAATACATTAGGAATTGCTTCAATAGATTTATATGGAAGGTCTTCAGGATGAATGAGAAATTGATCATAACTTTCAAAAAATGTAACCGATGCTGAACACGATTCTTTAACCTTTCTAGTAACTTCCTGTTCTTCAGAGGTCCATTCTTCTTGAAAGAAGAGCTGATCTATTTGTAAGCGCTCCATCAACTGTGGAAGAATGTCTTCCGGTTGTTCATTATAAATATATAAAGGAATATTCAACTCGGCGAGATGTTCTCGTAACTCGGTGACCGTTTCAATTAAAAATTGTGCGCGAAAACGTTCGGTCTTTTTAAAACCGAATTGATCTTCTTGAAATTGTCTGGGATCAAAACAGTAAATTGCTGCAAGTCGCTTGGCATTTTTGCTAGCCTTGAATAAGCTCGTGTTGTCCTTTACGCGTAAATCATTTCTAAACCAAACCAGGTTATTCATACGTTTTTAGTTCTTCTGCAGCGTTCACTGCAGTAATTAACATCATCCCAATTTTTCTCCCACTTTTTGCGCCATGTGAATGGCTTTTTACAAACGACACAAATTTTTTCCGGAAGATTTACTTTTTTATGAGCCAAGATCCTTAATTGAATTTACTGGTTGGTCAGGTTGCGCGTAGGTAAAACGGTTCAGGATTTGAGGAAGTGCATACCCGTCTAGCCCGTCGATACAAACCGTTTGAGCACGTTCTAGATTGAGCCAGCCATCTTCTGCCTGAATTTCACGATCTACATAAATATGCTGGATTCTGCCAATTATAAAATGACAATCATTTTCTTTGATAAAATATTCATTCTCAAAAGTGCATCCTAATTTGATTCTGCTCTGTTGCACATAAGGCGCTTTAAAGTCATCGAGGTATTCTTCGTTTAATAAGGTTTTGTCAAACTCTGAAACTGTACCATCATATTTTGCTGAAGTTTTATGCGCTTCTTTTATGAAATTTTGATTTACGTGGTTTACCGTAAAAACTCCTGTCTTTTTGAGATTGTCATAGGTGTTGCGATCTACAGTAGTCGGTCGTAAAATAAAGCTAAGTAGGGGCGGGTTGCTGCCTAAATGGGTAACCGAACTAAAGATGGCAACATTTGTAATTCCGTCTTCTGAAATACTCCCTAAAAGATTAGCAGACTTGAATCCCGTACAACTGTTTATAAAGTGCGCACGGTATTTTGAAGGCAATTCTGCTATTTGCTCTGCTGTATAATGTCTCATAAAAAAAGGGTAAGAATTAACTCACCCTAAAAATATGATTTGTTTAATCTTAATGCTGTTAACATTAAACAAAATAACAAAATTTTAAAAGTCTATGCTTCCTGCTGTTCTGCTTTATACGTGGGATAATCGGTATATCCTTTTTCTCCCTGGGTGTAGAACGTATCTTCATCCCAGTCTGCCATAGGAGCATTCATTGCAAAACGTTCTACCAGATCTGGATTCGAGATAAATAATTTTCCAAAAGCGACCAAGTCTGCATTTCCTTCTTCTATTACTTTATTTCCGCTTTCTTGATCAAAGTTTGCATTGATCATCAGGTTACCGTGATATTTAGGACGATAATGCTTTGCGATCTCAGTTTCTAGATAGTCAATATCGCTAACATCTGTAAAGGGTTCAGATAAGTGTAAATAGGCTAAATCGTAGTTGTTCAAACGTTCTACGATATGATCAAACGTTGGGATGGTTTCTTCGGTAGCTTCGATTCCAAATACTCCATTTAGCGATGGATTTAAGCGCACTCCAATTTTATTTTCAGGAAGTACTTCTTTTACCTTGTCTAGAGTTTCAAAGAAAAAACGGACTCTATTCTCTATGCTTCCGCCATAGTCATCAGTTCGTACATTTGCGTTCTTATTAAAAAATTGATGAAATAAATAGCCATTAGAGCTGTGTATTTCGACCCCGTCAAAGCCTGCTTCTATAGCATTTTTTGCAGCGTTTACAAAATCTTCCTGAGTTTGTTTGATTTCCTCCAGCGTCATTGCTCTGGGCTCTTCAGTTTCTTTAAAGCCTTCTGGAGTGTATGCTTTTGCATTTGGGTTTACTGCACTTGGTGCCAATGGTTTTTCTCCGTTGTGAAAATCAGGATGTGACATTCGGCCCACGTGCCATAACTGAATGAAAATTTTTCCGTCTTCGGCGTGCACAGCATCTACAACTTTTTTCCATCCTTCGACTTGCTCAGTGGTGTGAATTCCGGGAGTGTGGATGTAACCAACAGCTTGCTCAGATACTTGAGATCCTTCAGTAATGATCAATCCGGCACTGGCTCTTTGGGTATAATATTCGACGTGCATCTCTGTAGGAACATTGCCGGGATTGTCTGCGCGACTACGCGTCATAGGAGCCATAACTACACGATTCTTCAGTGTTGTTGCTCCAAGTTTAAATGATTGTAATAAAGGTTGATCGGTTTGCATAATTTTTCTTTTTCGGTTTAGCGATTGATAAATCAATCGTGCTATATACTAGATTTTTGTCCTAAAGATTCGTAAAGCCTAACAAATAAGCTTGTTAAACGTTTTATAAAATAGGAATTGAAAGCGCGACTAGTGAATCAATCATCTAGATTTTCACGCATTTCTCTCTGGCGCATAGGCATGTTGTCTATGGTTTCAAAAATGGCAACAACATCAAATGGAACATTTTTCTGCATCTTGACGCCACCATCTTTTCCGATTAGGGTAAAGCCTTCAAAATTGGTAGGAATGTCATAGCGTTTTCTAAGTGGGCTTACGTGAAATCCTGAAAGTGCTTTGAGATCTTTATCATAGATGCGTCCTTTTGCGAGTGCAAATAAGAGAATGTTTCGGTCGTCGAGTTTTTTAGGCGAACTTTTAATGCGCTCCCAATGCGAAATGAATTTTTCTGAAGTGAGATTTTGTGTAGAGAGCACAACGATGCGATTGCGCCACTTATATTTTGAGAAATCTTCTTGTGCCGAAGCTGAAATTGAAAAGAGAATCAGAGCGAGGTTGGCTATTCTTTTCATAAATGTTCGTTGTCTTTTAAAAGTTCAGGAAATTGCTTTTTGAAGCGATTAAGTCGCGGGAGCGAAACACCTCTAATGTAAGGGTCATTTGGATTTTTACGCTCATAATCCTGATGGTAGGCTTCGGCTTTCCAGAATTTTTGAAACGGTAAAACCTGGGTTACAATAGATTCGTTATAAACAGTTTCATCAAGTTCTTTTATGATACTGTCTATGATTTTCTTTTCATCTTCATTTTGATAGAATGCGATAGAGCGGTATTGTTTGCCTTTGTCCGGCCCTTGCCGGTTGAGGCTGGTAGGATCGTGCGAACCAAAAAAAGCAAGAACTAAATTGCGGTAGCTTACCATTTCTGGATTGTAAAACACTTCAACAGCCTCTGCATGATTGGTCTTACCGTAACTTACTTGCTTGTATGTGGGGTTTTCTTCAAACCCGCCGCTGTAGCCACTTACGGCTTCCTTGACTCCTTTTATACTTTCAAAAATAGCTTCTACGCACCAGAAGCAACCGCTGGCAAAGTAAGCACGTTCATAACCATCTAAGGGTTCCGTTTGCACGGGATCAAGCTGCGCCATTTTTTGCTCATACTCAGAAGGCTCAGAATTTTTACAATTCGAGAAGAAAAGTAATAGCAATAATAGCCCGGTAATGAATCGCATAGCGTGGTTTTTCCTTTAAAGTTAAGGAGAAGAACCACGCGACTCTCCTAAGAGGCTGTTAAACTGGTATGTAAGCTGTATTGAAACGAGTCTTTCTGGCTGGCAGTAGCGGGCTCAGAAGGCATTTGTTGATAACAACTTTTAAATCTGGAGCCTCGTCTTATGGTGTTATACCCTTTTGACGGTGTCAATAAAAAAAGCCCCGTAAAAACGGGGCTTTTCAAATATATCTTAGAAAAAGATTACAATTTTGCGAAAATTGCTTCCATTTTTTCTGCTTCTTCTTTTGCTAGTTCTTCATCTACAAGGATACGACCACTGTGCTCATCGGTAATGATTTTTTTGCGACCGGCGATCTCTACTTGTACCTGCGGTGGGATCGTAAAGAAAGATCCTCCTGAAGCTCCACGCTCGATTGCTACTACAGCAAGACCGTTACGTACATTAGAGCGAATACGCTTGTAAGCTTTTACCAGACGCTCATCGATTTGCTCCTCATAAGCTTCTCCTTTTTCAAGAAGCGCTTGCTCCTCTTTTTCAGTTTCTGCTAAGATTTCATCAAGCTCGTCTTTCTTGTGTTTAAGGTGCTTTTGGCGCTCCTCAAGACGTTCTTTTGTAGTGTTGATCACTTCGTTTTTCTGCTCGATTTGAGCACGAAATTCTCTAATATTCTTTTCAGCAAGTTGAATTTCTAATTCTTGAAATTCAATCTCTTTGCTAAGTGAGTTGTACTCTCTATTGTTACGCACATTTTTTTGCTGCTCAGAATATTTCTTGATAGCTGCTTTAGCGTCTTCAATAAGGATTTTTTTCGCTTTGATCTGATCATCGATCAAGCTTAACTCACCACCTAATTTGTCAAGTCGGGTATTTAATCCTGCAACTTCATCTTCAAGGTCTTCTACTTCTAAAGGAAGCTCACCACGCACATTGCGAATGGTGTCAACGCGAGCGTGTATCAACTGCAGATCATATAATGCTCTGAGTTTTTCTTCAACAGTTGCTTCGGTCTTTTTTGCCATATTATAAATACTTAATAGGATTGGTGTTTTCGTCTGATAAAACGACTGCAAAATTAGTAATTTTTTTCGTAAGATAGTCGGTCAGAATATTTTTTGTGAATTGCTCACTCTCATAATGTCCTATATCTGCTAAAATAAGTTGACCTTCAGCTTGATAAAACTGATGATATTTCAAATCTGCAGTAATCAATGCGTCTGCTCCCGAAGCCATTGCGGCCCCAATGGCAAAGCTTCCGCTTCCACCTAAAACGGCTACTTTTTGTACAGGTTTGTCTCTTAAAGCCGAATGGCGAATGCCTTGTGCATCAAAGACTTTTTTTACATTTTCTAAAAAGCTACGTTCATCTTGTGGTGTTTCGAGTTCGCCAAGCATTCCCATACCAATGTTTTGATTGGTGTTATCTAAGGTAGTGATCTCGTAGGCTACTTCCTCATAAGAATGTGCATTAAACAATGCTTTGAGGATGCTTGATTGCAGCCGCGCTTCAAAGGTTACATTCAGTTGAACTTCTTTTTCTATTTGTAGTTCTCCGGCTTTGCCTACCGTAGGATTGCTTTGTTCATTTCCTTTAAAAGTACCTTTGCCTTTTGTGCTAAAACTGCATTGCTCATAATTGCCTATGTTGCCTGCGCCGGCGGCAAAGAGTGACTCGCGTACCGCGATCACTTCGTTTTTAGGAACATACGTGGTGAGTTTTTTAATGACTCCAGGTTTAGGGATTAATACACTGCGGTTTTTAAGACCTAAAGCATCACACATGCCTTTGCTTACGCCGTGTGGCATATTGTCTAGTGCGGTATGAATAGCATAAATGGCAATGTCGTTTTTAATGGCTTTAAGTACCACGCGTTCCACATAATTTTTACCGGTTATTTTTTTAAGTCCGCCAAAGATTATAGGATGAAAACTCACAATAAGATTGCAGTTTTTTGAGATGGCTTCATCAACGGTTTTTTCCAGTGTGTCGAGTGTGACGAGCACTCCGGTAACCTTTGTGTTTTGATCGCCTAGTAGTAGTCCTACGTTGTCAAAATCTTCGGCGTATGCTAGTGGTGCAAATTCTTCAATCGCCTGAGTAACATCTTTTATAGTCATGGATTTTGTGTCTTTTCAGAAAGCGTTAAAGATAAAAATTGCAGGTGTGGATGACTATGGAAATTAAATAAAAGTCTACTTCGAGTTTTTATTAAGGTACCGTTATTAAAGAAAAGTAATACCTTCGGGCTGTGAGAACATTGCGAAAAATACTTTGGCCTTTTGCTGTCCCTTATGATGGAGTAACTCGTGTGCGCAATTATCTTTTTGATAAGCAGATTTTTGAATCACGCTCGTATGATTTCCCTGTAATAGGAATTGGGAATTTATCTGTAGGCGGTACGGGAAAAACTCCTATGACCGAGTATGTTTTGAATTTACTCAGGAACAAACACACCCTTGCTACGTTGAGCAGAGGTTATGGCAGAACGACTAGTGGATACCGTGATGTAACTTCAGATTCTAAAGCGGTTGAGGTGGGAGATGAGCCGCTTCAGTTTGCAATGAAATTTCCTGAGGTACACGTTGCGGTTTGTGAGCGTCGTGTAGCAGGTATTGATAAATTACGTCTCAAAAAACCAGAGCCAGAAGTTGTTATTTTAGATGATGTTTTTCAGCATAGAAAAGTGAAGCCTGGTTTTTTAATTATGCTCACGGCGTTTAATGATCTTTTTTATGAAGATCTGGTACTTCCTGCCGGAAACCTTAGGGAATCAAGATCAGGTGCCGAAAGGGCTCATGCGATCATTGTGACCAAGTGTCCTGCTGATTTGAGTTTGGAAGCGCAAAAAAGAATCGCTGAGAAAATAAGTGCATATGCTGAAGCTAAAGTGTTCTTTAGCACCATAGCTTATGGGGAATTGTACGATGACACACAGAAGATTGATTGGTTACAATTGACAGATCAAAAAATAAGTGTGGTTACCGGTATTGCGAAGCCTGAACCTTTTTTAGCATATTTGACAGCGAAAGGATTGCATTATGACCATATTGCTTATGGTGATCACCATAACTTTTCTGAAAGGGAATTGGCAGCATTAGATAAAAAAGAATGCATCATTACTACCGAAAAGGATTACATGCGTTTAAAAGGAAAGCTTAAAAAAGCACACTTATACTATTTACCGATAGCCTTTCAGTTTTTAAAAGATGCTGAAGTTTTCAATGAATCGATACTAGAGTTCGTAGAAAGCTAATGCCTACAGAATTACATTTTTACGTTTTAAGGCATTGTGGATTTTAAAGAAAAACTCTTCAACCTTATAGGGTTTTGGGATGATGTCATTAAATCCGGCCAGATAAAAATCATCTATATTTTCATCAATGGTAACCGCGGTTAACGCGAGTATAGGCAAGTCTTTGTTAAATTCTCTGATCTTTTGAGTGGCTTCAATACCGCTTATTCCCGGCATATGAATATCCATCAAGACAAGGTCAAAAGGTTCAAAACGAACTTTCTCGATCGCGATTTCGCCATTATCAGCTACTTCGCATTTCATTTCGTTTTTCTCAAGAATTTTTCTGGTGATCATTTGGTTGATCTTATTATCTTCAACAACCAATAACTTTCTGCCTTTTAAGGCTTCGTAATCTATATTGTACACGCGTTCTTCAGGTTCGTTTGCTTTACTTTTGGCAAGGCCATATTTGATATCGAAGAAAAATTTAGATCCTTTACCTAAGGTACTTTCCAGTTCGATCTTACTCTTTTGAAGGGAAAGCAGTCGTTTTACAATAGAAAGGCCAAGACCGGTTCCACCGAATTTTCTGTTGATCTGTACAGAGCCCTGAGTAAAGTTCTGAAAAATATCTTTTTGTTTTTTCTTACTGATTCCTTCACCGGTATCTTCAACTTCAAAATGTAAATACGTTTGCGTATCGTTGCGGCTAAGTTGTTTGATCCTGATAAAAATATCACCGTCTCGCGTAAACTTGTTTCCGTTACCAATGAGATTAATCAAAATTTGCGAGATCATAAGCGGATCTCCTATAATTTGCTCGGGTATTTCTTCATCATATTCCAAAGTAAGCTTGTTGCCTTTTTCCTGAGCTGAGCGCTCAAGAGCAAAAAGCACATCATCTACGCGCTTGCGCAGGTTGAAAGTGGCTTGTTCTACTTCAACTTTATCGGCTTCAAGCTTGTTGAGGTCCAGGATGTTATTGATGAGCGACAGTAAATATTCTCCCGAAAATTTCAAGGAGTCTAAGTGCTTCTTTTGTTCTTCGGTTGGGTTTTCGCTCAATAAAAGGTGCGTAAGACCGGTAACTGCATACATCGGTGTTCGCAATTCGTGTGTAATGGTCGAGAGAAATTGTGCTTTTACAACAGAAGCCTTTTCTGCGTTCTCTTTTGCGATCATCAATTCGGCATTTTTAGCCTGTAATAATTCGTTTGCTTTTGCGCGAAGGTTGTTGTTTTTATAAAGCGATAGAGCCAATAGACATAAGATGGTAAATAAGGCAATGATTAAAACCGTTGTGATTTTATTGGCTTGCACGCGCTTGCCCGGGTCATAATCGTCTGCGTTTATATTGGCAAGTAATGCATTGCGAATGGCGGTATTCTTTACATTATTGTTGGCGTCGCCAAAATAGGTGAGCCTTTTTTGATTGTATAAGGATAAGAAAGAAAAGGCTTCTTCATATTCCTTGCGCTCAGAATGTACCTTACTTAAAAGATTAAGCGCATCAACTTCAAGCTGCGGATAGTTGTTATTAAGACTGATCTCGTGTGCGCTGGTAGCGTACTCTAGGGCAGGATCTAGTTGACCCAGTTGCAAATTGGTTTTTCCTTCCTGCAGGTAAACACGACACAATAAATAATTATTTTTTGACTGAGTTTTCTTAAGAAGCGCTTCTGCTTCCTGGAATCGTGTTAGGGCTTCTTCATCTTGTTTGAGTTCTTGATAGATGTTTCCTTCGTAGAGATAGGTGGTCGCTAATTGAACTCTGGAATTTTCATCACGCTGATTTTGATAGATGATTTCAGCATTTTCAAGAAAAGGTAAGGCTTTTTCACTGTTGCCTGTCTTGATTAAGATTTGGCTGTATATAATGTAATCTTGTCCTAAATTATTGAGCTCTTGCAATTCCTGATGCAGCTTAATAGCATTGAGGATGTAAGGTCCAGCAAGTTCGTATTGACCTAACTCGTAGTAGATTTTTGTCAACAATTGATTGCTGATCGCTTCATTACTACTGTTCTTGGATTCTAGAGAAAGTGCTTCAGCCTTTTTAATGTTTGCAATTGCCTCGTCAAAATTTGCACGATCCATTGCTATAACCCCTTTTAAGAGAAGCGAATCGATCTGAATGTTTTGTGCATTTTCAGCCCGACTTGGTTTTTGACCAAATCCCACAAACGAAAGGAGAAGTAATAAGACGACAAGTAGCTTTCTGTCGATCAACATTTTTAGACACATTAAGATACTAATATAGACACTTTGTTGAAATATCAGTAGAAATCTCTAAATAATTTATGAGATTTTGAGGATTAAGTCGATCAAGCGTGAGGAATATCCGGTTTCGTTATCATACCAGCCAATGAGTTTCACCAAGTTGCCAATAACAGAAGTCATTTGGGAGTCAACTATACAAGAATGAGAATTGCCTACAATATCAATAGAAACCAGAGGGACTTCGGTATACTGAAGGATATTTTTTAAAGAACCGGCGGCTGCTTTTTGAAAGGCTTCATTGATCTCTTCTATAGTTGTGTCGCGAGAAACATTTAAGGTAAGATCGGTTAGGGAGCCATTAGGTACGGGGACCCGTATGCCACAACCTCCTATGACTTCACTTAGATCTGGGAATATTTTTGTTAAAGCCTTGGCAGCTCCGGTAGTGGTGGGCACGATAGACTGTCCTGCAGCGCGAGCCCGTCGCAAATCAGGATGTGGTTGGTCGTGTAAACTTTGGTCTGTGGTGTAGGAATGCACGGTGGTTATATATGCCTGCTTTATTCCACAGAGGTCATTAACGACTTTTATCATAGGTGCCGCATTATTGGTCGTGCAACTCGCGTTAGAAAGAATACGCTCGGTGCCATCAATTTGAAAATCGTTAACGCCTAAGACAATTGTTTTGATACTGTCATCTGTCGGAGGAACGCTTAAAATAACTTTTGGCGCGCCTGCATCTAGATGCGGTTTTAAAAGATTATAAGTTTTAAACTTTCCCGTTGCTTCTATGACAAGGTCTAACTTGTGACGATGCCAGGGGATTGCTCCCGGACTACTTTCTTGATATAAAGCAATAAGAGAATCATCAACTTTTAAACCTTTCTCAGTGTGAGTAACCTCGGCATTGAATATACCGTGAATACTGTCGTATTTAAGCAAATGTGCTAAAGTTGCTCCTTCTGCTTTATCATTTATAGCGACAACTTCAATAGTGGGATGCTTATGTAGAAGGCGAAAGAGTCTTCTTCCTATGCGTCCAAAACCGTTTATTCCGATTTTGATTTTAGCCATAAAAAATACCTCTAGTTGATGTGCTTTTGTGCTTTGTATGAAGAACGAACGAGCGCGCTACTTTCTACATGGCGGAAGCCCATTTCTAAACCGATCGTCTCGTATTTTTTGAATTGATCTGGAGTGATGAATTGCTTTACAGAAAGATGCTTTTTTGAAGGCTGAAGGTATTGACCTATGGTTACAACATCTACATCTGCCGCTCTAAGATCTCTAAGCGTTTGTACGACTTCTTCTTCAGTTTCTCCTAGCCCTAGCATAATACCAGACTTTGTGCGTCTAATACCTTGTGCTTTCAAATATTTAAGCACACCAAGACTACGCTCGTATTGTGCTTGTATACGCACTTCACGCGTTAAGCGTTTTACCGTTTCCATATTATGAGAAACCACTTCTGGTGAGACTTCTACAATCCGGTCGATGTTACGCTCGTTTCCTTGAAAGTCAGGGATTAGAGTTTCTAAAGTGGTGTCAGGATTCATACGTCTAATGGCTTTCACCGTTTCAGCCCACATAATTGATCCCATATCCTTTAGATCATCACGATCTACCGAAGTTATCACCGCATGCTTGATTTTCATCAACTTTATAGATCGGGCTACTTTTTCTGGCTCTTCCCAGTCAAGTGTATCTGGTCTCCCTGTTTTCACTCCACAAAAACCACAAGAGCGTGTGCATACATTACCCAAGATCATAAAGGTAGCGGTGCCTTCGCTCCAGCATTCTCCCATATTAGGACAGCTTCCTGAAGTACAAATAGTATGTAAATCGTACTTGTCTACAAGGCTTCTGAGTTCGGTGTACTTCTTGCCGGTGGGCAATTTAACGCGCAACCATTTTGGTTTTGGTTTATGTACAGGTGCAGCTATGGTTTCAGTATTCATTACAATTTTTTTAGGGATACAAAGATACAAACTGTGTTTTAAATAACAGTTTGTTATTAGTGATGTCTCAATAGTCTCGTTTGTAGCCTTAAGCTAACAGTGTTTATTGAAAATTAAGCTGTTAACAAGGCCTTAGCACTTGCGTTAAAATTTAGGTAATTAGGAAATCCTTGTGATAAACACCTTGATTATCAGGCTACTTTTACATCAGTATTAAACACAAAAACACTCTATTATGAAACGATTTACACTTCCTTTTTTGATTATTGCAGTTATAACGGGAATATATGGTTTTGGAGGTTTTGATCTTTGGGCTACTGAAGCTGCACGAATTCTGTTTTTAATTTCAGCAGATTTATTTGTGGTTTCACTTTTTGCTAAGTTTTTATTTAAAAAGAGTCCTAAGCGCGTTGCGCAACAGGTAAAATCATAATTTACGAACCTTTCACCCATATATTTAAAACTGCTTTTTTACTTAGCAGTTTTTTTTATGCCTAAATTGTAGCACAGTTATTGATACACTTTTTAAAAACTTTTATGCGAAATAGCTTACTAATCACACTTTGCTTATTTGCGATACACTTTGCAAATGCTCAAGAACAAACTTTACTTCGAGGCGCAGTTACCGAAACTACTGTAACCAATGACTCTCTTGATATTTCGTACTCCATTTATCTTCCTCAAAATTACGATCCTGAGAAGCTGGCCAAAGCACTTTTTGTATTTGATCCTGAAGGGGAAGGGACTAAGGCAGTTCGTCTGTTTGCTTCGGGATTGCAGGGCGAGGATTTTGTGATTGTTTCTAATAATCATCCGATGTCCTCAACAATTGATAGTCTTGATGGCAATGCAAATAATGTGCTTCTCATTGTGCGTGATGTTTTTAGAAAAATAGCTGTAGATAAATACCGAGTTTATTTTAGTGGACTTAAAGGTGGAGCTAAAACGGCGAGTGCGTTATCCTATATATTTAAGAGTTCGGCTAATTTGCTCCTTATCGATGATATGTATTTTGCAAATCGCTTTGCTAATCAAGCGCAGCGCAATCTGGCGATAGGTGTAATAGGTGACGCATCACCAAATTATTATCCTATGGAAGATTATTTCTATATGATGAAAGCTTACGGTAAGGACAACGAGTTGTATACCTATGATGATACCAGTGAATGGCCGTCTGCGGCTTTGTTAGGAACTTTAGTTAAACGACTCGATCATCTTAATGTGGAGCAACATAATTTAAAGGTCGAGGATTCGGTTTGGCAACGGCAGGCATCTGCAGATCTCAATACGGTACAGGGTTTAATCAACTCCGGTCAACTGGTAGTGGCTTATGATCTTGTACGAGATCTTAAAGGAGATTATCGGGGTGAAGTAGATCTTGATCCTATACGCGAAGTTCAACGTTCTTTGCGCAGGTCTGATGCCTACAAACAGGCGAAGCGTCTACATAGTAAAGATGAAGTTCAAGAAGGTTTGCTCCTTGATGATATCAGCTATTTTTTAGATGAAGATCTTGCGCTGGGTAATTTTAAAAATCTTGGTTATTGGGATGATCGAATCCAACAATTTAAAACAGCTGCGCAAAATGCGGCAAAGCCCATCGAGCAAAAAGTAGCGCGGCGCATGTTGGGCTATATCGATTATACGGTAAAAGACTTTTTGGCGCTCAACAAAGTGGCGCTTTATGACCAACGCATTTTTGCTAATGTGCTTAAAACTATTCTAGACCCTGACGATTACTATGCTTATTTAGATATTATTAGTCTTGCAGCTCAAGATGAGGATGAAAATACTGCTTTTTTCTACCTCGAAGAATTGCTGAAACAAGGCTACACAGACTATGATAAACTCTACGACATTCCGGATACGGAGTTTGTAAAAATAAAGCCTGTTTATAATCAACTTATTGAAAGCTACCTGGGTAAATCTAAATTTTAAGAGTATTCGCGCGACGCTTTACATAAAACAATAGCGCTAAAGCGAGTAAGGTTATAAGGCCCATGATTGCCCAGGTTAGATTGTAACCTAACGAATTTACCAATTGCATTCCGCTGTTGTGGCCAAATATATGCGCTAGTGAAAAAGACATGCTGTACAGTCCCATGTATGCGCCTTGCCTCCCCAATTTGGCACGACGAAGCGCAAAAGCATTTCCAAAAGGGAATGCAACCATTTCACCTAATGTAGCGGTAGCCATACCTAAAACGAGAACGCCGGGCCAGCCTTCAATATAAAAGAAAAGAAAACTTAAGCCGGTAAGCAATAAACCTCCAATAACATTGCCAATCAAATTCCAGCCGCGTCGCTCCATGTATGCAATGAGTGGCATTTCAAACACAAAAATCATCAGGCCGTTCATGCCTAGCAGAAGACCTATTTGAGACTCGGTGAGCAAGCGTACTTCTTTATAATAGACAGGCACGGTTGAAAAATATTGAACAAAGACAACACCAAATAAAGCAAGTGCAATCAGGAAGATTACATACAAGCCATCTTTGTGAGGTGCCAGCGGATTTTCCACAAGTTGTTCTTGATCAACTTCTTTGGCCTTTTTCGGGTTTAAGGTTTGAATTAAAAGAAACCCTGCAAGAATACAGGTAATTCCGTCTGCTAGAAAGAGTCCGTAATAACCAATACTGGCGATAATAATTCCGCCCAAAGCCGGTCCGGCAGAAAAGCCTAAATTAATCGCGAGGCGTATAAGGGTTAAGGAGCGTGTCTTGTTTTCCGGTTTGCTATAAGCACTTAAGGCTACAAAAAAGGCAGGCCGAGACATATCTGCAACGGTGATCAATGCAAAAAAGCCCAAGCATACAGCCCAAAAACTGGTAATGAATTGAAGCCCTAAAAAACCAATTCCTGTTGCTATTAAACTTAAAAGTATCGTCTTATAATAGCCTAGTTTATCTGATAAAATGCCACCAAGCCACGAACCGAATAAGGAGCCAAAACCAAAGCACGTCATGACCCATCCTACGCTGCTCAAACTAAATCCCAGATCATCGCGCAAATAAAGCGACAGAAAAGGAATGACCATTGCTCCGGCACGGTTGACCAAAGTAATAAGAGCCAGCCACCAAATTTCTTTTGATAGGCCTTTGAACGTGTCTAAGTAAGAGGTAAATAGTTTTTTCACAGTGTTATTAAGTAAACTGCCTTAGGGCAAGTATATGAGTCATTGGTTGGAAACGAATTTTCAATTTTTAGGCAACTCGGAGTATTAAACCCTTTGATGGCGCCAATAAAAAAAGTCTGACCGAAAGGCCAGACTTTTAATGTTGTGATATAAAATAATAAACTATCTACACAACGCGTCTGGCAAGGTAACCTGTACCTTCACATAACGATATGATGTAAATAGAGTTTTCATGAATTCTAAAGTTGTTTTAAAACTACTAAAACTTTTTAAAGCGTAGTCTGTGTTTTTTAACTTTTTTTGATTTAGAGACTTTCGGTTGTCAATTCCTGAGCAGCTACGGGTAAATATAATTCAGTGACCCATTCTGCTGGGTTTTCGGTATCGTCAGGTCCTACAACATAAAATTCAAAAGGATTACTATCTGGCGCAAGGGCGTATTCGTTTTCAGCCATATACTCATAGGTTTGCTGCCACGCTTCATCAAGATTGCTCAAATCTCCGGTGAGTTTGGTTTTGATAACCGTATATGCCGGTAAGAAGCCACAAAGAATATTGCTGTCTTCAGGAACCACAATACGAGAAGTTGTTGGGATTCCGCTAGAAATTATGGCTGTATTATTTATCTCGTCTTTTGAGTTATAAATAGTAAGTGGTTTTCCTAAAATGGTAATGTTGTTGCCTTCCATAAAACGCTTTACCGAAGGAATCATCTCCTGCACTTCCTTGCTCACATTGCTCAATGTTGTCGAAGTGGTAGCATACATATAAAAGCCGCCGCTGTATTGCGTGATGCCATTTACATCAATATTGTACACTTTCATTGCGGCACGCACGTTTTCGTCCAGCGCTGAAAGTCCCTTTTTGTACATTTTATGCATTTCTCCATCAAAATCATAACCGCCGATAGTGAAATAAGCTTTGTCCATCAAGGTGTGTTCCCCACGCATCCCCCAAGTTACCTTAGTGCCATTTTCGACCTTTTCAAATTGCCAATATACGTTAGCTGTGCGCTCGCCCCCGGGAGTGATAAAAGTTATGTCTTGTTCTATACGCTGGTTCTCTATAACAGAGGTCGTGCGCATCGAGCCGTCAACCTCTTTTCCATTCCAAGAATAGCTGGCACCTTCACCACTGGTGTTTTCAGGATAGTTAAAAACCATTGTAGGGTCTTCTTGTTTCCAAGGTCCCCATTCTTCCCAAGTTTTATAGTCGTTTACTTTTTTGAAAACCAGACTTAAAGGTGCTTCAATGACCTGTGTTTCTTCGATCTCATAACTACCATCTTTAGTGGCAAAATAAATAGCTCCGGCAATAAAGACGATAAGCAGAAGAAAAAACAGGTATTTTAAAATTTTCATGGAGGAAGAGGTTTAACTGCTAATTTAACAATTTACTCCATATTCTAAGCGATTCTCAGGAAACTTGCAGCTATAAAAATCAATTATTTATTTAATGTGATTTTTATTAAAAACAGAATCGCAACAAATGCGATAAAACCTACCAAAATCCATAAGGATCCTTTGTACTCTTTTTTGTGAAGTTTTCGGTCTTTGCGATAACTCATCCAAATGAAAAAAACGAAGGCGATGAAGAAAAGCCCTGCAAAAACCAACTGTCCCGTACTAAACATTTTAATGTATTTTTAGTCAAAATTAAGTCTTTAAAACAGAATATTACGATGAAAAAACGATTAGCTGCGGTACATAAATTTCATAGCACTTTTGGATTAGGAATTGAAGAAGCTCCAAAGGCCGACTTAGGCGAGGCTAAAAATTTGTTGCGTTTCAATTTGATGAAAGAAGAGAATGAAGAATATCTAGAAGCAGCCAACAATAATGACCTTGCAGAAGTTGCCGATGCGTTGGGCGATATGCTCTACATCTTATGCGGAACCATTTTAGAACACGGGATGCAGCATAAGATCGAAGAAGTTTTTGACGAAATTCAGCGCAGTAATATGAGTAAGTTAGGAGCCGATGGGAAACCGGTGTACCGCGAGGACGGCAAAGTGCTGAAAGGGCCAGATTATTTTAAGCCAAACATTAAAAAGATCCTGAATAACTAATCTAGTTTTTTTCTCCACTTATTAAGGCTAAATTCGCAGCCTATGAGCGCAATCAATTATGTTTCGGTAGAGTCTATCGCTAAAGCGTTTGGCGAGCGGGTATTGTTTAAAGATTTGTCTTTTGGTATTAACGAAGGACAAAAAATTGGCTTAGTTGCCAAAAACGGTACCGGTAAAACGTCGATGCTTGATATTTTGGCAGGAGCCGAAAATCCAGACAGTGGGCAGGTGGTATATCGCAAAGGTATCAAGATTTCTTTCCTTCCGCAGGAACCCGATCTTGATCCTAACCTCACTGTAGAGCAAACTATTTTTGATAGCGATAATGAGATCTTAAACGTGATTTCGGCCTATGAGCACGCCCTTCAAAATATGGAAGATACTGAAGCGTATCAGAAAGCTTTTGATCAGATGGAAGCCCATCAGGCTTGGGATTTTGAAACCCAATATAAACAGATATTATTTCAGCTTAAACTGGATGATCTTGACCGTAAAGTTGAAAAGTTAAGCGGTGGACAAAAAAAGCGTTTGGCACTCGCCAATATGCTGCTCAGCAAACCCGATTTACTGATTCTTGATGAGCCCACAAACCACTTAGATCTTGAGATGATCGAGTGGTTAGAGCAGTTTTTTGCCAAAGAGAATTTCACCCTGTTTATGGTAACGCACGATCGCTACTTTCTGGAGCGCGTGTGTAATGAGATCATTGAACTGGATGAAGGGAAGCTGTATAGTTATAAAGGAAATTATGCCTATTACCTAGAGAAGCGCGATGCGCGAATTACCAACGAAGAGGTAGAGACCGGGAAAGCAAAACAGCTTTTTAAAAAGGAATTGGAGTGGATGCGTCGCCAGCCCAAGGCGCGTACTACAAAGTCTAAATCGCGTATCGATGACTTTGCCGAAATAAAAGAACGCGCACACAAACGCCGTAACGATCACGAGGTACAACTCGAGCTGAATATGGAGCGTTTGGGAAGTAAGATCGTAGAGCTACACAAAGTTTCTAAGTCGTTTAAAGACCGCGTGATCCTCGATAAGTTTGACTATAATTTTCAGCGGGCAGATCGTATTGGGATCATCGGTAAAAATGGAACCGGGAAATCTACATTTCTCAATATCCTTACAGGAAAAATGCCACCCGATGGCGGAAAGATCGTGATCGGGGAGACTATTCAATTTGGCTATTATACACAAAAGGGAATTGAGATCAAGCACGGTCAAAAGGTGATTGATGTTATCAAAGAATTCGGTGATTATATTCCGCTGAAAAAGGGGCGCCAGATTTCTGCAGGTCAGCTTTTAGAGCGTTTTCTTTTTGACCGAAAAAAGCAATATGACTTCGTTGAAAAATTGAGTGGAGGCGAGCGTAAGCGTTTATATTTATGTACGGTGCTTATTCAGAATCCTAACTTTTTAATTCTGGATGAACCTACTAACGATCTGGATATTGTGACGCTCAATGTGCTTGAGAGTTTCTTGCTGGATTATCCGGGATGTTTGATCGTGGTTTCGCACGATCGTTATTTTATGGATAAGATCGTTGACCATCTTTTTGTATTTAGAGGACAAGGTGTGGTTGAAGATTTTCCGGGGAATTACTCTGATTTTAGAGCTTATGATGCTGGTCCGGCAGTTATACAGGAGGAAGATCCGCAGCCTAAAGTGGAAAAGGAAACCAATAAAGACAATTGGAAAACAGCCGGAAGTGCACTTTCTTATAACGAGCAAAAGGAATACAACCGACTGGAACGCGATATCGCCAAGCTTGAAAAGGAAAAGGAAAAGAAGGAAGCCGAATTTCTAAATCCTGATTTGTCAGGAGATGAGATCAATCAAGCTTCTGTTGAGCTGCAGCAGATTCAGGATAAAATAGACGAATTTACCGAGCGTTGGTTTGATCTAAGCGCCAAGATGGAAGGTTAAGCTAAAATAGAAATTTGAAAACCGAAATCTGAGTATGTGGTATACTCCAAAAGCATATTTAAAATTTCTAAAATCTGCGACCAATCAACACGGGGTGCATTCTCCTTTTGTGTACACCTTTGTCACTAAATGCCTTTACCGAAAAACTTCAAAAGAAGCTAAAAACCAACTTAGAGCGTATCGAAATAAACTTCGTAAATCTGATGAAGTTATTGAAGTAACCGACTTTGGTGCGGGATCGCGTGTCTTTAAAAGCAATAGACGTGCGGTTAAAGATATAGCCAAACACGCCGGAGCACGGTTCTCCAGAATGAAATTGCTTTATCGTGTAGTGACCTATTTTAAACCAAACGCTATTTTAGAATTAGGAACCTCTTTAGGTTTAGCTTCAGTTTCTTTGGCTTTGCCTAAAACAGCAAAAATGACTTCGCTAGAAGGTTGCCCGCAAACCGCTGCCGTGGCTCAGAAGCATTTAAAAAGCGCAGAACTTTCAAATGTTGAGGTTGTTGTAGGTGATTTTAAGCAAACGCTTCCGCAGGTGATTTCAGAAAAATTTGATCTTATTTATTTTGACGGAAATCACAGTAAGGAGGCAACCTTAAACTACTTTGAGCAATTACTGCCCACTGCGCATAACGACAGTGTGTGGATCTTTGATGATATCTATTGGTCGCCACAAATGACAGAAGCTTGGCAGCTGATTAAGCAACATCCTCGGGTGAGCGTTACAGTAGATTGTTTTTGGCTGGGTTTTGTATTCTTTAGAACCGAGCAGGTTGAGGAGCATTTTAAAATTAGGTAGTGAGGTTTTCTAATTATTTTCTGTTATAAACTTTAAGTCTTCCATAGTTTAGTCCTAATTCATAATTATTATTATTTAAGTTATCCTTACTTATAATTATATCATATTCACAAGTTTCCGACAATTCAGTGGCGGGAGTGAGTTGATAATCTAATTTGGTGTTTTCTGATTTTTTAATGTAGTAACGTATGTTCCGCGTAATAATTTCCTCATTACAAACTGCATTTCTGTATTTGGAACTTATCAAATATTCTGCTATTTGCTTTCCAGCATAACTTTCAGTAAAAATATTTTTCATGTTAGATATCTGGCTAAAAACCATTAAGATTGAAATTATGGTTAATACCAAACTTATTCTAATTCGTGGATAGCTATTTTCAAATTTTGATATATATATGCCTACTAAGAAAATAATTGGAATACTCAAGAAAACCCAGGTTCTTTCAAACGGAATAACACCGTGTAAAATCAAAGCCAGAGGCGCAGATAATAAGGTGATGAAAATTAATTTAATTAAATGTTTAGTGTGTAAGCTTCCCCAGACTAGAACTGCTTAATTTTCCAAAACTGGTTTAAAATTATTGTTATTCATTCTCTTGGGGC
>NZ_JAYMEI010000023.1:0-53898 GCF_037029365.1 Leeuwenhoekiella sp. CH_XMU1409-2
AAAAAATCCGGTGAAGCTAGCTTCACCGGATTGATTTAAACTTTTAAAAACTGTCAACCTATTTTAGGACGACTCAGTACTTTGTTTTTACAAACCGGAAGGTTTACTCATTGCTCACTACACGCTCGCCCTCAATTTTCCACGTATTAACACTGGTAATTTGAGACTGGCTATAGTCTACTTCTTTCAAGGTGTCGTCATTCCAGAAAAACCACTTACCGGTTTTCTCTCCTTTTTCATAATTCGCTACTGCGGTTTTAATACCATTCTTGTCGTAGCTGATCCACTCGCCTTGAAGTTTTCCATCTTCGGTGTAGTAACCCTTTTGACTAACCTGCCCATTATCGTGAAACAAAGTTGCTTTAATTAAATTACCTTCTTTTACATAAACATTCTTTTTCTCTTGTGCTGTTGCAAAACTTACAGCACCCAAAAAGACAACGGTAATAAGTAACTTTTTCATAATAAACAGTATTTGGGTTAAACTTTACTTTACAAATATATTAAAATATTAAACATAAAGAAACATTTACGTAACATTGAGTTAACATTAAAATTATAATAAACTTATTTTCAGTTACTTGAATTTTAATTTTAACGTAAAATCAAGCTTTTTTCTAGTTTTTTTAACCCTTATACCGCATCTTCGACAGCATTTCTAGCTATACTTATAACCTTTGCATAACATTCAACTTTAAAATAAATTTCAAATTTGCACATTTAAACGACAGACCCTTTTATGGATAATATATACTTGATTATGCTTATCGCTCTGGCCATTCTCGCCATTGCAGATTTGGTTGTTGGCGTAAGCAATGATGCAGTTAATTTCTTAAACTCGGCGATAGGTTCTAAAGCGGTAAGTTTTAAAACCATTATGATCGTCGCAAGTATTGGTATCGCTTTTGGAGCCCTCTCTTCTAGCGGAATGATGGAAGTTGCCCGTAAAGGGATTTTCGTTCCAGAAAAGTTCTATTTTGACGAGATCATGATCATCTTCATGGCAGTCATGATTACCGATATTTTACTGCTGGACTTTTTCAACACGCTGGGATTACCTACTTCTACTACGGTTTCTATTGTATTTGAACTTCTTGGAGCGGCATTTTGCATGACCTTCATCAAGCTATCAGGCAACTCAGATACGTTATTGCACCTAGGTGAATACATCAATTCTGACAAAGCGATAGAGATTATCGTGGGTATTTTGCTTTCGGTGGCTATTGCCTTTACAGTAGGTGCCCTCGTTCAGTTTGTTACACGCTTGCTTTTAACCTTCAATTTTGCAAAACGCCCAACTTGGAATGCAGCAGCATTCAGTGGTATCGCGACCGCTGCGATTAGTTACTTCATTATTATTAAAGGGCTTAAAAGTGCAGATTTTGTTCAAGGCGAATTCTTAGACTGGGCCAATGCAAATGTTATGTCTTTTATCGGCTTAAGCTTTATCGCTTGGTTCATTATTTCATATATCCTTATCAAAGCATTTAAACTGAATGTTTATATCATGGTTATCGTCGTAGGTACGTTTGCGCTTGCCATGGCTTTTGCCGGCAATGACCTGGTAAACTTTATCGGGGTTCCGATGGCTGCCTATAATTCTTATGAAATTTGGCTTGCAAGTGGCGAACCGGCAACAACCTTCACTATGGAGTCTCTTGCTGAAAAAGTACCCACACAGCCATTTTTACTACTTGCAGCAGGTCTAGTGATGATCCTAACGCTTTGGTTTTCTAAAAAAGCCCGTCGTGTTGTAAAAACATCAGTTGATCTATCCCGTCAAGACGAAGGTCAAGAACGTTTTAAAGCAAATGCAGGATCGCGTGCACTCGTACGCAGTGCAATGAAAGTAAATGCAGGTCTTATGTCTGTATTGCCAGATTCTGCTAAGAAAATGATCGAAAAACGCTTTGCAAAACCTAAAGTTACTTCAAGAGTTGCAACCATAGATATGCCGGCTTTCGACTTGGTACGTGCTTCGGTAAACCTGATGATTGCCAGTGTACTTATTTCGGTAGCTACTTCGCTTAAATTACCGCTTTCTACAACTTATGTGACATTTATGGTGGCTATGGGTAGTTCGCTTGCAGACCGTGCCTGGGGAAGCGAGAGTGCCGTTTACCGTGTTGCCGGGGTTCTTAATGTTATTGGAGGCTGGTTTATGACCGCGCTTAGTGCATTTACCGCCGCAGCGATAATGGCTTTTATTTTATACAAAGGCGGAAGCATTGCTTTATTCTTACTTTTTGCTGCTGCAGTAGCTATTTTGGTTCGTAATTATATGAATCATAAAAAACGCTCTGAAGCCGAAGCAGAAGAAGGCCGACTTATGCGCGCGGTGAGTAATTCAATTCAGGGAATTATAAATGAAAGTACCACCAATGTTGCTTCAGCATTCAAACGCGGAAGCAAAGTATATGCAGGAACCATAGAAGGTCTTGCAAAAGTTGACCTTGGTAAACTGAAAAAGAGTAAAAAAGGAATTGCCAAACTCAATACAGAAGTTGAAGAGTTGCGTAACAGCTTATACTACTTCATCAAAAATCTTGATGAAACTCACGTTCAAGCGAGCCGTTTTTATATTGATGTTTTAGGTTATTTACAAGATGTGACGCAGTCTATAGATTTTGTTACCACCTCAAGCTACAATCACCTCAACAACAACCATAAGGGACTTAAGTTTACACAGCTTAAAGACCTTAAGGAAATAGAAGAAAAATTAGAGAAATTGTTCTCTAAAATCGAAGACACCTTCAATGCCAAAAATTTTGATGATCTTCTTTCTATACTTGAAGAAAAACAAAATTTGCTTGACAGTGTTTCTCAAAAAATTGAAAAGCAGGTAGAACGTACACGCAGTGCAGATTCTAGTCCTAAAAACACTATGCTTTACTTCAGCATTCTTCAAGAAACTGAAGATCTCATTAAAGCAACCATGAATCTCTTAGAGCATTATTATATCGAGCATAAGAAACATATGCAATAGCGATAGCTTTTAAAAACTGCACAACTAAAAAGCCCCTTGAAAATTAGATTTTCAAGGGGCTTTTTTTATTTACTTAGACTACAATTCAAAGGCTTCTAACAATTCATCATCCTTATCATAAGGATAAGCTCTCCACGTAAAACCTGTTCCTTCATATTTCCAAACGACTTCTTTGTCTTGCGTTACCTCCCAACAGCCATAATCTCCTTCGGTGATGAGCGTATTACCATTACTCATGCGATAGGCTCCAGAAACTCTTGGCGCAAATAAATCTTCATCAGTAAAACTCCATACCACCTGAAGTTCGTTGTCGCTTTCCGCTTTTAACTCATAGTTTGCCGGTTGTTGCAATTCATAAACGACAGATTGTGTAACACCTCCTAGTCCGCCGTTAGCATAAACCATCACATTATTAGACTCCGGAACCATATTTACGCCGTGATTATAGAAAAAGGAACGCTCACCTGCAGTGTTGTTATAAGCTCCGGGATTACCAAATCTATAGACTAAATCACCCGCAGTACCCGAAGCTTCTTCTGTGGTTGTATTATGATCTATGACCCATACTTCGCTATAAAAATTGACGCTCATAAAAACAAGGTCGTGCTCTTCATCGTAGGCAATCCCGTTAGCGTGCATAATATCGCCATTAAAGCTATCTGCCTCGCGCAAGGGATCCCGATAATTGAGATCTATCAACTGCGGATGTTCTGCGATTGTTCCAAAATTCGGCTTGTCTTGATTTAGATCTTGTATGGTATGATCCCACGAACTCCATTGCCATACGATCTCGTTTGTATTAGGATTGATTTCTATAAGCTTTTCGGCATAAATCACATCATCCTGATAGGCATAGCCAAAGCTTTCTTGCGCTTCATCAAGCGGCCTTCCTTCCCAAATTAAGACCAGAATATTACCATTGGGTAAGCGCTCTACATCGTGATGCCCTAATTCAAATGCTGTAGCTACTATATAACTCCATTTTACTGAATTATCAGGGTTTACCAATTGCACTACACCACCATATCCTCCAAAACTAAAAGAAACGTCATCCGCTATTAAACTAACGAGCAATTCTGAATTTTCAATCAACTCAGCGTCGTTACCTATTCCGCGTTCAAGTTCCCACTCATGGCGTATTTCAGCTTTGTCCTTGTTGATCAAATACACCCTGTTAAAACCTACGTCATTCACGAGTACATAACCGTCGCCAGCCAAACTCTCATTATATAGCTCTACTTCGCCGGCGATCTCGTACTCACTTTGTGGTTCTTCTGGCTCCTCGGGTTCTTCTGGTTCTTCTGGTTCTTCAGGAAGATTTTCTTCTGGTTTTTCTTTTTCGACCTCTTCAAAATTAGGATTGTCCTCGGAACAGGCCACAGAAAGACTTAGCCAACAAAGGCATAGGATAATTTTTCTCATAACATTTTTTGATTGAAGAATGGCACATTATGCGCCAATTGCCGCTTCTAAAATAGACAAAAAACGTTTGAAACTATTGAAAACGAAATACTTATTGAAAAAAGCTATTTTTTCCCTTCCCATTCTGCGTAAAATTGCTCGAGAAAATCTAGCATAAACTGGTGACGTACCTGAGCAATTTGACGGGCAGTTTCAGTATGCATTTTATCTTTTAACAAGAGTAATTTCTCATAAAAATGATTGATGGTAGGCGCCTCAGACTTTTTATATTCTTCGGCAGTCATATCGGGTTTTGGAGGAATTGCAGGATTGTATAGTTTTCGGTTTTTAAAGCCACCGTAATTGAAGGTTCTGGCAATACCAATAGCGCCTATTGCGTCCAAACGATCTGCGTCCTGTACGATCTTGAGTTCTATACTTGAATAGTCTGATTTAGGATTTCCGCCACGATATGAAACATTAGCGACGATTTTCACTACAGCTTCTAGGCGTGAAAAAGCAACATTTTGAGATTGTAAAAATTCACGCGCCATTTTAGGACCTATTTGCTCGTCTCCCTTATAAAACTTTGAATCTGCTATATCGTGAAGCAGAGCGCCTAAAGAAACTACTACTACATCTGCTTCCGTCTCGCCTTTAGCGATATTTAAAGCGTTTTTGTACACCCTCAAGGTATGAAACCAGTCGTGACCTCCTTCGGCTTCTTCTAGAGTCTTCTTTACATAAGCGCTGGTCTTTTCGATCAGGAGAAGATCAGACTTGTTTAGCTTTAACGATTCGGTCATTTTTAAATCAGTTTTGATTTTCGCGTATGCGCTTTAACACTAGGAAAATCGGCCAATACGATATCCTGTACGCGTTTTACAAGTTCTTCAGGATCATTCCCGGCAACCGGGATCGGCTCGTGAACGGTATGCTTTACGTGCACTCCAATATCCTGAGGAAAACCACCCCAACGCATCAGCTTCCAAGAATTGTTGATGGTAACCGGCACGATAATAGCCGTAGGCATAAATTTAAATAAGGTTATAAGTCCGCCGGTGGCAAATTGCTTAGGAATGCCATCTTTACTACGGGTCCCTTCAGGAAAAATCACCACAGAGCGATTGGTCTTATTCAAGGTTTTAGTAAGATCGCGTATCGCCATAATAGATTGCCGCTTATCCTTGCGATCAATCAATGCCGAACCACCTTTTCTCAAATTATACGAGATACTGGGAATACCTTTACCCAATTCAATTTTACTTATGAATTTGGGATGTAAACGTCGTAAATACCAAATTATAGGTGAAATATCCCATTGTCCCTGATGATTGGCAACAATGATAATAGGTTGATCACGCGTAATCGTATGTGGGTTTTCAAAAGTAAACCGTGTACCCAGCAAGTTCAAGCATTTTAAAATGCTGAAATTTAAATAGTCTACACTTTTTTTATGCGCCTGATATCCAAACCAATTATAGCACACCCATTGTACAGGATGAAATATTACGATCGTCAAACCAAAAGCCAGATAAAAAATCACGCTTAAGGGATAGGCAAAAAACTTTCTCATGAACTTATAAACTTATTGGCAAAGAAAACACATAGCCGTGAGCCTGCAAATTTAATCAACCGCTCACTTTAAAAAATAAAATGTCATTTGGGGGAAAATCCCCTTATACAGTATTTGTCTTGCTAATACATTTGATACAAAATAATAGTACTTGAGAAAAATTCACAAAATAAGACTTACAGTGGTGTTGCTATTACTCAATTGTATAGCCTATGGAGTGAATTATTTTGAATTTAGCCCGAAAATTGAAGCTATTTCTGAAAGTACAACTTTTGAAATATTTTTATTTACAGATAAGGAGACCGGTACTAAATCTTCGTTGTTACAAGTTGGGGAATTTTTGCAGGATCAAGATGGTTTTTGGCCTTTTGAATCGTTTTATGTCGAAACACCTAAAGGCACCAATCAGCATACCGGAAGATTCAGAGGATTTTTTACCGGTTATCTTCTTTCAGAATTTCTATTTTATAACCTAATGATACTAGCTATAGTCGTTTTCATCAAGCTATGGTGAATTTTTAGCCTTAAGACCAGGATTTATTTTTTGCTTTTCTTTCGCCTTTTAGACCAATAGACATACAGTGCAAAAATAATCACACTCACTATAGACCCCCAGAGCAACCCATTTTCTAACCCGTCTGAACTTTCACCCATAATGGCAATAAAAAGCGTGAGCGGTGCGATCCCGGCGAGTGTTGCTCCCAAGAATTTTAGGTAATTCATTTTCAAAATACCGCCTACAAAGCTTATCGCATCATTAGATAAAAACGGATTGAGACGTGTGATTGCAATTGCCCAAAACCCGTAGTCGTTTAAAAAATCTTCAAGTTTATCTTCGGTTGAAGAACCTACCAAATTTTTAACTACCCCATCGCCTAATTTTCTACCTAAAAAGTAACCAACGGTTGAGGCGCAGCTTATCGCTAATGCCACGAGCAAACTTCCCCAAACCGGACCATAAGCCAGAATACAAACGACCATAAGTGCAACCGAAGGAATTACGATCAAAAACATTTGTACGATCATTGCCAGGATCAACACCACAGGCCCTGCCCATCCAAAAGAAGCTATCCAATTCTTGATTTCTTGCTCGTCGCCACCAGATAAAACCTTCCAGGCTTCATCAAAAAATTGTTGCGCCTCCGGAATAAAAAAATAGGCCAGAACCAATCCTGCTAACAGGAGTACAGATAAGATTTTGGGTAGATGCTTTAGGATTTTATCGCGCATGAATTAAGATTCAGATTCATAAACAAACAGCTCTTCTATACTGCAGTTAAAAACCGCTGCCAACCGAAAAGCTGTAGGTAAGCTGGGATCAAATTTACCTTTTTCTATGGCATTCACCGTTTGCCGTGACACCTCAATTTGTTGCGCCAAGTCACTTTGTGTCATTTTTAACGCCGCTCGTAATTCTTTTATATTGTTTTTCATGAGTACTTGCGCGCATTAAAGAATACACAAAGGATGTAAGTAATCCCCATAAAAAGCACCAAAAAGCTTATTTCGGCATCCTGTTTTATCAGGTTTGTAGTGTCTAACTGGGAGTATGCAATACCACCTACCACTGCAAGCCCCAATGTCAATGCCATAGATTCTAACTGTATTTTGCGCTGCAACTCATCACCGTCATTCACAAACTTACGATTGGCCATCACCATTCCCACGCCTACTGCAAGACTTAAAATTATCGCTAAGCCTGTAATAATTTGAGATTCCCATAAAAATTGAGAACCAAAGGTGACTAAGGCAGTAGTGGCGACCCAAGCCATAGACCATTTTGCCAACCGGTTTCTTGATGTGATTAATTTTGAATTCATACTATTTGATTTTTGATTAATGTAAAGTTTACTTGACAAAGATAAGTAATATTTTAAATGTAAAGCAAACTTTACATTTATTTTTTATTTCAGTAAACTACCTTGAGCCAAATATCTGGGTATTATACGCTTTGGCGGTGCCAGCTAACTACTTCAGGGCAAGCCTCGGAGAATTAAACCCTTTGGCGGCGCCAATAAAAACGCTAAATTTCTACAACTAACCCTATCGCCTTATCATGCCTAGAATTCTAATTGCTCCAGATTCTTTTAAAGAAAGTCTTACCGCAACGCAAGTTTGTAGGGCTATTGCTGAAGGACTCCAAACGATAAATCCCAAGCTGCAAATAGACCAGTTGCCTTTTTCTGACGGCGGCGAAGGTGCTTTTGAACTTTTTGAAGCGTTAAATCTGGGAAGCACGATTGCTTGTGATGCTCAGGATCCTCTGGGTCGCTCTATAAGCGCATCTTATTACGGTTTTGAGGATGGAAAAACTGCCTGGATCGAATTGTCTCAAGCATCGGGAATCGCGCTTTTAAAAGATGCAGAAAAGAATCCGATGCTCACATCAACCTTTGGCACCGGATTACAGCTGAAGCATGCCTTAGAAAATGGGTTTAAAAACATCCTATTGGGAATAGGCGGAAGCGCAACTAATGATGTCGCAACAGGCATTTTTACCGCTTTAGGCGGAAAACTTTTAGACCACGCAGAAAATGCTATTCAGGCCCGCGGGGAGCATTTGGGGACTGTAGCTGGTTTAGATTTTGACCACCTCATACCCGAGCTCGAATCGGCACAACTTACGGTCGCCTGTGATGTTTCTAACTTGCTACTTGGAGCAACGGGGGCAGCAACTATTTATGCACCGCAAAAAGGTGCTACTCCGGCGCAGGTCACAGCCCTAGAAAAAGGCGCCGAACATCTAGCGCAAATCATTCAGCAAAAAACAGGAAGAACGATTACAAGCATTGCCGGTGGTGGCGCTGCAGGAGGAACAGCCGCCGGAATGTACGGCTTCTTCAACAGCAAACTTGAACCCGGCTTTGAATTACTCAGCAAATTGGCAAACTTAGAAGAACGCGTAAAACAAGCCGATTTGATCATCACAGGAGAAGGAAAAACCGATAACCAAAGTCAGTACGGTAAAGTGCCCTTCAAACTCGCAGAATTGGCTCGTAAGCACAATAAACCGCTTTACCTCTTTGCCGGAAGCGTTCAGGCAGATCAAAATGTTTTAACTGCCGCCGGAATCACTAAAGCCATTGCCATTAAAACAGAAACGATGGCTTTGGAATACGCAAAGACCAATGCTTTTGAGTTGCTTAAAAATGCGGTTGCACACCATTTAAAAACACAACTATAACTATGGGCCTCGATCTACTCTATATTTTACTTGTTGTTATTTGGATCATCGTGGGCACAAGCTACCTGCGCTGGCATCCCTTTTTCGTATTGCTTATTAGCGCCTTAGGCCTGGCCTTTCTTCTTCAGATCCCATTAGAAGAAATCCCGGAAACGATAAGCACGGGTTTTGGCGCAATGTTTAAAAATATAGGACTGCTGATTCTTTTTGGCGCGTGGATTGGCGTGGCGCTAGAAACTACCAATGCCACAACTGCCATTGCTAAAGGCATCATTAAAAAACTCACCATTTTACCCTTACCTTTTGTCATAAGTGCTTTGGGCTATCTCGTTTCGATCCCGGTTTTTTGTGATGCCGCTTTTGTTATTTTAGCTCCGTTAACCAAAAAACTAGCGCTCAACAATACCGCCAGACGTAACGCCTTAACAGTTGCGCTTTCCACCGGATTGTTTTCGGCTCACGTATTGGTGCCACCAACTCCGGGACCTTTGGCAGCTGCGGGCAATCTTCAGCTCGAAAATTTATACCTGTTGCTTTTAGCAGGCGGAATTTTTGGTCTTGTACTGATGCTTATCGGTGCCTTTTTCTCGTATTATTTCTTCAGAAAAAGCAATCAGCACGATGCATTTGATCGCAACAATTTGGAAACCTATTTTGATCAAAACACCGATCTTCCTTCATTTTCAGCAGCCATTTGGCCTTTGGCACTTCCTATTGTACTAATGGCAGCAGCTTCAATCATCCCTCTGTTTTTTGAAGGTTCCAATCTATTCATCGATATACTTCTATTTCTGGGAGATCCTGCCATTGCCCTTCTAGCCGGTGTATTAGTTGCCTTCAGCATCTGTAAAAAACAACAACGAGATATTTCTGAAATTATTAAAAAAGGAATGGAGCAAGCTGCTCCTATTCTCTTGATTACAGCGATGGGTGGCGCTTTGGGAACCGTTATTCAAACCGCAAATCTTACCGAAGGGATCAATTTAGAATCTTTTAGTAATGGATTGGGCTTGGCGATTCCTTTTATATTGGCCGCTTTACTCAAATCGGCTCAAGGTTCTTCTACCGTCGCGATCATCACCATAAGCTCTATAATGCTGCCGTTGCTTCCTGCATTAGGTTTTGATTCTGAACTGGGCAAAGTATGGGTAATTCTAGCCATCGGAGCAGGATCTCTCACCGTATCGCACGCTAATGATTCGTATTTCTGGATCGTAAGTCAACTGGGAGAAATGCCGGTAAAAGAAGCCTACCGCAAACACACCTTAGGCACCTTGCTTCAAGGAGTCGTGGGGTTTGTTATTCTGTTTTGTACGTATAGCGTGTATTCGGCCTTTTAATGGATAAGATTGTGGTACTAAACAAACCATCTACAAACAAAAAAGCCTCAACTACAAGTAGTTAAGGCTTAATTTTGCTCCCCCTCTTGGGCTCGAACCAAGGACCCTTTGATTAACAGTCAAATGCTCTAACCAACTGAGCTAAGGAGGAATTTAATCTTTCAATTTTTAAAGTCACACAGGGTATCGCAATACTTCTGTTTTTGTTGTGCCTTAAAGAACGCTTCGCTTATTTGCTGAAAGCGGATGCAAATATACACAACTATTTAAACCCACAAAACTAATTTTAAAAAATATTTGATAGATTTTTTATCGTCGTATTTTTTGGCTTAGCTACCGGTAATCCAGCGGTAAATGTCATTTCCGTTAGCGTATAATACTAAGGCAATTAGCAAGAAGAACCCTATCATCTGTGCATACTCTAGAAATTTATCGCTCGGCTTTCTTCCGGTGATAATCTCATACAATAAGAACATCACGTGCCCACCATCTAAAGCAGGAATTGGTAGAATATTCATAAACGCGAGTATGATCGAAATAAAAGCCGTGGTTTCCCAAAATGATAACCAGTTCCAGGTATCTGGAAACAATCCCGCGATCGCACCAAAACCACCTACTTGAGACGCACCCTTTTTAGTAAACACATATTTAAACTGTGCCACGTAGTCGTGCAACTTCCAATACCCGTGATTGATTCCCTTAGCAATACTTTCTCCAAAAGAATACTTAACCACTTTTGATTTGTAATTGGCTTTAGGATACACCCCAAAATTTCCGTCATCATCTAAGGTTACGGTAGTGTTTGCCAGTTGCCCATCACGAGAATAGGTCACGGCATACTCGGTAACGCCCTCTTCTTTACGCGCTTTAAAATCAGTCCAGGTATTGATTGCTTCATCATTAATTTGAGTAAGCACATCCCCTTTTTTAAGTCCGGCTTTTGCCGCTGCAGATTCAGGAACAACACTATCCAATACCGGTTTAATCAAAGGAGTTAGAGCATCAGTCTCTCCAGACTGAAACATTTTGGTCCCGATATCTTCCGGAATAGTGATCGTTTCTTCGCTTCCGTCAGTGTGCGCTACAGTAATTGTATTCACATCGCGCAACATCATATCGCGATTGATCGCCAGATTATTTTCGTAAGGCGCTCCATTAACCGCCAGAATCTGATCTCCGTCTCTAAAACCGTATTCTTTAAATCCTTCAGAAACCTCAATTCCGTCAGGCATTTGCTCAGGCCCTACCACCGGATTACCGTAATAGGCAATGATCATTATGTAGATAAAAAAACCAAGAATGATATTTACGGTTACCCCACCAATCATCACAATAAGACGCTGCCAGGCCGGTTTTGAGCGGAATTCCCACTCCTTAGGCTCTTGTGCCATCGCTTCCTTATCCATACTCTCATCGATCATCCCGGCGATCTTCACATAACCTCCAAGCGGAAGCCAACCTATCCCATAAACGGTCTCGCCTATTTTCTTTTTGAAAAGCGAAAACTTAACATCAAAAAAGAGGAAGAATTTTTCTACGCGTATTTTAAAAAGACGGGCAGGAATAAAATGCCCAAACTCGTGAAGTACTATTAATAGTGAAAGGCTCAAAAACAACTGAGCTCCTTTTACAAAAAATGGATCCATAAAAAATTTATCTAACTAGTGGCAACTAACCACCGCCTTATTAGTAGCAAAAACAACTTTCAACAGGAGCTTATCATCAGTAATTCTACCTAAGGGTAGTTTAACTTATGATGATCGCACCACGATTAAAAAGTGCACAAAAGTAACCTTTTACTTCCGCATTCAAAACTTTGCGTCACACCGCTTTGGTTAAATCGCAAAGATTAAAGGCTTCCGGCTTTGTTACCGAGGTTTCAGACCGTAATTTTGCAGTCATAAAACACGCGTTATGCTTCAGTTTTTTGCTAAATACAAAAAGTTTGCCATCGTGATGGCGATTCTTTCCGCAGTTATACTTTACACCTTTTACACCTTAATGCAACCGGCGCCCAGTCTTCCGATCTATCAACCAACTATGGTAGATAATACGCTTGTAGACAGCACGGTTCAGTTTGTAAAAAAATACCATAAAATAGCCGATTTTGAATTGGTAAATCAAAATGGAGAAACCATCACTCAGGATGATTATCCCGGGATTTATGTAGCCGATTTTTTCTTTACCACCTGCCAGACCATTTGCCCGATTATGACCGAGCATATGGTTCAAATTCAGGAAAAGTTGAAAGATGATCCTTCGGTTAAATTGCTCTCGCATACGGTGATCCCTGCAACCGACACTGTTGCTCAGCTTAAACGTTATGCTTTAGAAAAGGGCGTGAATGACTCCAAATGGAATCTTGTAACCGGTCCTAAAAAAGAGATTTATGACCTTGCCAGAAAGAGCTACCTCGCTGTAAAAACTCAGGGCGATGGCGGTAAATATGATATGATTCATACCGAAAATTTTATGCTCATCGATTCTAAAAAACGCATTCGCGGCTATTATGACGGTACCAATCCTGAAGCTATTGAAGATCTTTTAGAAGATATTGCTATTCTAAAAGCGATTGAAGGTGACGAAAACTCTTAAACCTTCGGTTTTAAGGCAGTTTGTAGCTAAAATCTTTTCGCATCTGTTGGTTTTCGTTTACTTTTGCCTTGTTTAAATTCAATCTAAATAAATTGACTACTTCCTTAGATCTTTTGAAGCGCGGCGAGAAAGCCATTATTGTAGAGTTTACCTTAAACATGGTTCCTCTAAAGCTTTTAGAAATGGGTTGCCTTCCCGGCAACGAAGTAGAACTGGTACAAATCGCGCCTTTTAAAGACCCGATGTACCTCAATATTAACGGCAGCCATCTTGCCATACGTAAAGAGACTGCGAGTCATATCACTGTAGAAAAGCTCACTCATGAGTAAACAGCTCAATGTAGCCCTTATAGGAAATCCTAACACCGGTAAAACTTCGGTTTTTAACCAGTTGACCGGTCTTAAACAACAGGTAGGAAACTACCCGGGAATTACTGTTGAAAAGAAAGAAGGTATTTGCAAACTGCCACGCGGAGTTAAAGCGCACATTCTTGACCTTCCGGGAACCTACAGCCTTAATGCGAGTTCGCTTGACGAGAATGTGGTCATTGAACTGCTTCTCAATAAAAACGACAAAGACTATCCTGATGTTGCTGTTGTAGTTTCTGATGTAGAAAATCTTAAACGGAATCTACTCCTCTTTACCCAGATCAAAGATTTACACATCCCCACGATTCTGGTTATCAATATGGCCGATCGTATGGAGCGTAAAGCCATAAGTCTTGATATTGAAAAACTTGAGGAGCGCCTAGAAACCAAAATTGCGCTGGTAAGTTCGCGTAAGAATACCGGTTTTGATAAGCTGAAAGAACTCATTGGCAATTACAAAAATCTTTCTGTAGAACCTTGTGTAAACGCTTCGGTGATCGCTCCGGAATATTTTGACCGTTTGCGCAAAGCTTTCCCAAAGCAAGATTTGTATAAACTGTGGTTGGTGATCACCCAAGATGTGAATTTTGGTAAACTCGACAGAAATGAGATGCAAAGCATCAGCACATTTCAAACCGAAAGTAAATCAAATCTTAAGCGGCTTCAGCAAAAAGAAACCATCGTACGCTATCAATTTATCAACGGTGTTTTAAAAGAAACCTTAAGCATAGATCATCTGGCGGCCAAAGATTTACGCAGCCGCTTAGATCGTGTGCTTACGCATAAGGTGTGGGGTTACCTCATTTTCTTTGCCATCTTACTCCTTATTTTTCAGGCGATTTACGACTGGTCTTCTTATCCTATGGATTTGATCGATGAAGGTTTTGCCGCGATGGGTGAATGGGTGCGCAACACGATGCCTCCAGGTGCTTTTACCAATTTGATCTCTGAAGGAATCATCCCGGGTCTTGGCGGTATTGTGATCTTTATTCCGCAGATTGCCTTTTTATTTTTATTCATTTCGTTACTCGAAGAAAGCGGTTATATGAGTCGTGTGGTCTTTTTGATGGACCGTATTATGCGTCGTTTTGGTCTTAGCGGAAAAAGCGTTGTGCCTCTCGTTTCGGGAACTGCCTGCGCCATTCCTGCGATTATGGCCACCCGAAATATTGAGAACTGGAAAGAACGTCTTATCACGATTTTGGTTACGCCATTTACGACCTGTAGCGCGCGTTTACCGGTATATCTTATTATCATTTCGCTTGTGATCCCTGACGAGCGTGTGTTGTACATCTTCAATCTGCAAAGTTTAGTGTTGATGCTCTTGTACCTCATCGGTTTTGGAACTGCCATTCTTTCGGCTTGGATTTTAGACCGAATTTTAAAAATAAAGAGCCGTACTTTTTTTGTTATTGAAATGCCCAATTATAAGTTGCCGTTATTCAAAAACGTAGCCTATAATGTCATCGAAAAAACAAAATCATTTGTCGTTGGTGCCGGAAAAATAATTCTAGCGATCTCTATCGTACTGTGGGTTTTAGCCTCTAACGGGCCGGGCGACGCTTTTTCTAATGCTGAAGAAAACAGCATCGCGCGAATGGAAGCCGGCGAGTTTCCTGAAAGCGAACTAGACAAACATATTGCTTCAGAAAAGCTCGAGTATAGTTACATAGGTTATATGGGTAAAGCCATCGAGCCGGTTGTGCAACCTTTAGGTTACGACTGGAAGATTGGTATAGCTATTGTGAGTTCTTTTGCGGCACGTGAGGTATTTGTGGGAACGCTCGCAACCATTTACAGTGTGGGAAGCGATGAAGAGGAAACCATTAAAAACCGAATGGCAGGTGAGGTCAATCCTATTCTTGGCGGACCTTTATTCAATCTTGCCAGCGGGATTTCCCTGCTGCTGTTTTATGCCTTTGCCATGCAGTGTATGAGTACACTCGCGATTGTTAAACGCGAAACCAACACCTGGAAGTGGCCGATACTACAACTTGTAGTTATGAGTGGTTTTGCTTATGTTGTAGCATTAGTTGCTTATCAACTTATAATTTAAAAGTTATGATACAGAATATTTTAGTCGTATTGATCTTTCTTTTTGCCGTAGGATATCTGGTAACCAAATACATCTGGAAGCCGGCCTTTCTAGGCGGAAAATCTAATGATAAATCCTGCGGAAGCGATAACTGCGGTTGTCATTAAGTTAAAAAAGACTCCAAACCACATTAAGCACATAATCTTCCTGCTTGATTTTTGGCTGAGATACGTCGGGATAAGGTGAAACAGAATGCCCCATCAATTCTTGAGCTGAAGAATTAAAAAGCGTTTTTGCCGGACTGTTCAAATTCACTTTTCGGGTTTCAATAGGTTTTCCATCTTTAAAGATCGAAGCTTCTACCACTACTTCGCCTGCCCAAACACAGGTTGTATTTTTTGGGCACCGTGAGTCGATCACTTTTGTAAGTTCGATTTCAACATCACCAAAAGTAACCCGTTCCCCAAACGGAACTTTCACTACTATTTGCGGTACTTTAACCGGTTCTTCAGCAACAATGCTGTCTTGTTTTTTGATGCTAATTTGGGCAGAGACGGTAAAGCTTATGAGGCTGATTAAAATAAATACGACGGTTTTCATAAATAATGCGTTTACTATAAAGACGTATTTATTTCAATCTGTTGCAAATTATCCTAACCCTACATCAAGCGTCATCATCAAGATAAAGCCACCTATGAAGCCCATCGTTGCAATATCGGTATGATTTCCTTGTTGGGTTTCGGGAACTACTTCTTCGACCACTACAAAGATCATCGCCCCTGCTGCAAAAGCAAGCGCATAAGGTAAAATAGGCTGAAACGTCATCACCGCATAGGCGCCTACGACCGCTGCAATAGGCTCTACAATTGCCGAAAGCTGCCCATAATTAAAACTTTTCCACCTGCTGAATCCTTGTCGGCGTAAGGGCATCGCCACCGCAAAACCTTCGGGAAAATTTTGTAAACCTATACCTATTGCCAGAGCCACGGCACCTCCAATAGTTGCGCCGTCAAATCCTGCCGCCACACCTCCAAACAAAACACCCACAGCTAAACCTTCTGGGATGTTATGCAGCGTGATCGCCAGCGTAAGCAGTACCGATTTGTGCCAAGGACTCCTAATTCCTTCCTTATCTTCCTCTTTAAAATTGACATGTAAATGCGGCAAAACCTTGTCAAGACCAAATAAAAATGCAGCTCCTAAAGCAAAGCCCACCGCTGCAGGAATCACTTTAACAAACCCATCACCCGGACTCATTTCAATACCGGGCGCAAGCAAACTCCAGAAACTTGCCGCGACCATCACACCGCCGGCAAATCCCAACATAGCATCAAATAATGCCCTGTTCATTCCTTTAAAAAAGAACACGAGCGCAGCTCCTAAAGCAGTCACACCCCAGGTAAAGAGTGTCGCGTAAAACGCTCCTAAAACCGGGTCCAAAGTTTCAAAATAGTTGATTATATCATTCATAGGATTTACAATTCTAAATAGTGAAGTTGGTTAATTTAAATGCGCACATAAATATGTTCTGTAGCGATTTGGGAAAGTAAGAGTTCGCGATCATCTATGCGCACGGTCATACTTTTATCAAACTCTTGAATGTTAACGATCTCAAGAACACTGCCCAGACGTATATTTTGCTGATCTAAAAACTGAAGAAACGAGGAGGAAGTATCGTTTACGCCAATACACGTACCTGTATCCCCCGGTTGCAATTGCGACACGCGTTTCTTCTCTAGCTTTGCAATGTTACCTGCTTCATCAGGAATGGGATCTCCGTGCGGGTCGTGCTTGGGATAACCTAAAAATTTATCCAATTCCCGAATCAGTTTATCCGATTTGATATGCTCCAACTGCTCGGCGACATCGTGAATCTCGTCCCAACTGAAATCGAGTTTATTAGCCAAAAAAGTTTCCCACAAACGATGTTTACGAATCACTTTTAATGCGGAAACCGCTCCGGAATCTTTTAAAATAACACCTTGATACGGCTGATAATGTACTAACCCCTTCTCATCCAGCTTTTTGATCATTTCAGTTGCTGAAGCCGGTTTTGTGTCAAGATACTTCGACAACACATTAGTACTCACTCCTTTAGGATGCTCTTTTTGTAACGTATATATCGATTTTAAATAGTTTTCTTCAGAAAAAGTCATACTGCTTTTTAATTATACCACAATAATACACCAAATTTATCAAATATATTTTTTAGGTTTGCCTAAACTTTAATTTTTAAAAACCTTAAATGTCTGTTAAGTACGTATTTATTTTGCTTCTTTGTCCTTTCTTCTTAAAAGCACAAGAACACGTGATGCTTTCAGGAAGCGTTTCAGACGGAACCAATCCCATTCCGTTTGCAACTATTCTCGTAAGCGGAACTACAACGGGTGCTTCTGCAAATGAAGACGGAAACTTTCAGCTGCAACTACAGCAGGAACCAGTGACTTTGATAGTTCAGGCAGTAGGTTTTAAAACCCAACGCCAAACGATCACGCCTTCGGCTTATAAAAATTCAGTTTTAAAGATCACCCTTCAAGAGGATCTTTTGGGTCTGGAAGAAGTTGTGGTCAGTGCCACGCGCAATCACATCAGTAAAAAAGAAGCTCCGGTTATCGTAAAAGTCTTGAGCCCCAAACTTTTTAAAGCTACACAGTCGATCTCGCTTGCCGATGGTTTGAATTATCAACCCGGCGTTCGGGTAGAAACCAACTGCCAAAATTGTGGTTTTACGCAAGTGCGCCTTAACGGTTTAGAAGGGCAGTACACGCAAATTTTGGTCAATAGCCGACCGGTATTTAGCGCGCTCAACGGCGTTTACGGCTTAGAGCAAATTCCGGTGAGCATCATAGATCGTGTAGAAGTTGTGCGCAGTGGCGGCTCGGCGCTTTTTGGCTCTAATGCGATTGCAGGAACCGTAAATATCATTACTAAAGAACCCGTCAACAACAGCTGGGAAGTGAACAGCAACCTGGCACTCATCGATGGAACAACCGCAGACCGAAGCCTTAACCTCAACACCTCGATCGTAAGTGAAGATCTTACCACCGGCGTTACCCTTTTTGGAATGTACCGCGATCGGGACACCTATGATGCGAATGGTGATGGCTTTAGCGAAATCACCAAACTCACCAACCATTCTTTTGGTACAAAAGCCTTTTACCGCCCCAATGATAACAGCAAAATAGGTTTAGACCTTACCGCGATCAAAGAATACCGCCGCGGCGGGGACCGCGTGGATCTCGCTCCACAATTCACAGATATTACTGAAGAACTCGACCACAACACCTTTTTTGCCGGCGCAGATTATGAGTTATACAATGACGAGCGCACCACTAATTTTACAGCCTATGCTTCTATACAACATACCGATCGTGTCAGCTATTACGGCGGTTTGGGAGGTGGAAGAACAGCAGCAGATTCTGTCGCCGCCAACAATGCCTTTGGAAACACTAAAGATCTCGCGTTGGTTTCAGGAGCAAAATTCAGTTATACGTTTGCTAACGATGATGTTTTAACCAGCGGACTGGAATATCAATTGAACAATACCGAAGATGCGATTCCCGGTTATAATCGCATTGTTGATCAACGTGTGAACAGCGTCGGACTTTACAGTCAGTACGAGTGGAAACCTATTGAAGCGTTCACGACCCTACTTGGGGCAAGACTCGATCATATTTCGGTAGATGGGTTTTATAGCATTCAAGATATTGAGCGCCGTTCTCAAGTTTCAGAGACCGTTTTGAGTCCGCGTATTACGGTGCTTTTTGACATTACAGCAGATTTGCAATTTAGAGGAGGCTACGCACGTGGATTTCGAGCGCCACAAGCTTTTAATGAAGATCTGCACATCAGCTCCGTTGGCGGCGCGCAGCGCTTTGCGATTCTAAGTGACGACCTGGAAAGTGAGTTTTCTAATGCCTACACCGCCTCGCTAAATTTTACCAAAGACTTCAACAAAACACAAACCGCGCTATTGATCGAAGGCTTTTATACCTCTTTGCAAAACCCGTTCACTTTGGTAAGCACGGGCGCTTCACTGCCCAACGGCGCCATTCTTGATGAATCCCGTAACGGAAGCGGTGCCTATGTCGCCGGCACCAACATTGAACTTACCGTCTCCCCCAATCAAGACTTGTATTTTCAAGCCGGAATGACCTTCCAAAAATCAATTTATAAAGAAGATCAGGTGCTTTTTGAAAGCGACGGAACTGTTCCCGGAGAACGCGATGTCATCGTTTCAGAATTTACCCGCTCCCCCAATCTTTACGGCTTTTTGAATGCCAACTGGGTAATGAGTGAAGCCTTTAAACTGGATCTCACTGCGAGTTATACCGGCAGTATGATCGCACCGCACGTCATAAGTGATAGCGGTTTTATGCTGCTTGAAAAAACGCCCGATTTTGTTGATATCACACCAAAACTCACCTATCATCTTGACGTGAAAGATACATTTCACGTAGAGCTGAGCACGGGCGTTCAAAATGTGTTTAACAGCTATCAAAACGATTTTGATCAAGGACCGCTTAGAGATTCAGATTACATCTATGGTCCTAATCGACCGCGTACCTTTTTCTTCGGAATACGCTTCGGCAACTTCTGAGTGCGGGCCGCACAGGCAAAATGGATTATTATGAAAAAAATGCTACTGTTTCTATTTCTTTCTTGTGGAAGCCTTATTGCTCAAAAGAGCGATCAGCAAATCAATTGGTTAAGCTGGGAACAATTAGAGTCTGCTTTAGCTGAAAAACCAAAAAAAACCTTGATATTTTTCTACGCCGATTGGTGCGCGTATTGCAAAAAAATTGATCGTGTCGTTTTCACAAAGCCCGAAGTAATAAAAAAAATCAATCAGGATTTTTACGCAGTCAGAATGAATGCTGAAACTACAGACACCATCATTTTTGATGGAACGTTGTTTACCAATCCGCTTGCAAAAACCCAGCGCAATGCAGTGCATCAACTGGCGGCGCTGTTAGGCTCTAGAGAAAACTACGCATTCTCACTACCGGTTACTTTATTTTTTGATGAGCAATTCAAAGTGAAACGTCGTGTATTTGAATATTACACTTCAGAAGAATTAATGAAGTATTTAAACCAATAGACCGTTGCCGGGACGCATTTTTAATCCTAGTTTTAAACACAGATGGAACATGCTTCAAATCACTTCGACTATATCATCCTCGGCGCCGGACTTTCGGGCTTGATGCTGGCGTATCGAATGAGTCAGGATGCTTTTTTTAAAGATAAATCGGTTTTAATTCTTGATAAGTCAGACAAAACAAAGAACGATCGTACTTGGTGTTTTTGGAGTGAAGATACGAGGGAGTGGGATTCTATTATTTCCAAAAAATGGAGCAAAATTCGTTTTAAAAGCACAGGATTTGATGCTGAAATTCCCCTTACCAACTACACCTACAACAAAATTGAAGGACTCGATTTTTACCAATTCCTTTTTGAAAAGCTTCAGTCTTCAAAAAACATCATTTTTAAAACGGAAACCTATGTTTCACATATAGAAACTCCGACTTCGGTTGTGGTTCAAACGCAAACGGCCCGATACACAGCGACAAAAATGTTTACCAGTATTCTTCCTGCGGAAAGACTTACCGATCAAAATCGATATCCTGTTTTACAACAACATTTTATAGGTTGGGAAGTGCGCACTCAAGAGTCCATTTTCGAGTCTGAAGTGGCTACGTTTATGGATTTCTCCATACCTCAAAAAGGTAACACCCGCTTTATGTATGTTTTGCCTACGGCGAAAAATAAAGCCTTGGTAGAATACACGCTTTTTTCTGAAAACTTACTTCCTAAAACCGAATATGAAGCGGCGATTGAAGATTATATGGATGCCTTGGGCGCTTCAGAATATCAAATAACGGTAACAGAGCAAGGCAGCATTCCGATGACCGCCTATCCTTTTGAACAACACAATACTCAAAATGTATTACACATAGGTACAGCCGGCGGCTGGACCCGTGGAAGCACTGGTTACACCTTTACATACACCTTAAAACGTACCGAACAACTAATTGATTTTTTAAAAACAGAAACCGACTTTTCTCAGTTTAAAATAGCCGATCGCTACCGCTGGTATGATTCGATTTTTCTCGATGTTTTGTATCGCAAAAACGAAATGGGCGCTGCGCTTTTTACACAGATGTTTCAAAAAAATGATGTTGCTTCAATTTTTAGATTTCTAGATGGCGAAAGCAGCCTCAAAGACGATTTGAACATTATCTTAAGTATGCCTAAAAAAGAGTTTATCAAATCGTTTTTGGGTTTTATAAAACGTTAAGGTTTATAAGGTGCGACAACCTTGAGTTTATCCCCCGAAAGGTCTACCTCAAACAAATGCGGAACTCTGTGATACTTTCCATTAACTACCGCGTGGCTGTGTGCTGCCATAAGCATTTTGCCATCCAAAGTTTTAAACAACATACCGTGACCATAATTGCGCGGCGTAATAGGATCTTTTTCCTGAATCCAAGGCCCGTCTAAAGTGCCACTCTCAGAATAGGCAACACCTTGAACGTACTCATCATAGATCCAGCTGGTCCACAAAATTCCTAGTTTTCCGGTTGCGGTTTTAAACAAGAATGGACCATCAGTAACTTTATTAGGTTTATCATTTCCGTCTTTGTCTTTTTCGCGTGACCAGGGAGAAGCGCTGGCTTTAAATAACAATTCACCATTCCCTACCGAACCGCTTAAATCGGGTTTCAGTTCTATTTTTTCTATGGTTCCGTTTCCATTTTGCAACCATTCATAACAATACACCATATAAGGCTTCCCATCTTCGTCTACCCAAAAAGTTCCATCTAAAGTGGGCATATCTGCAGGCAAATACGTCTCGTCTTCCATAGGTTTGTATGGCCCAAAAGCCGAATCACTAACTAAAATGTGACTCGCGCGCCGTTCGATCACATTGCCGTCGACCGTGTCTATCTTCACCGCCCTGTTGGTGAAAGTGGCAAAATCGTAATACTTGTCTTTGTATTGATGTAATTCTGCCGCCCAAATCATAGGTTTGGGTCCCATCCAAGAGTCGGGATCGGTTTCTACAACATCAAACGGACCTTCCCAATAGGCCAAGTCTTTGCTTTTCCACATCTTGCCACCCGTACCCGTCATATAGTACATTTGAGTCGCTTCATCTGCCAAAATATAGGGATCGCTCAGCCGTATGGAATCTATCGCTGTTAAGTGGGTTCTATCCTTTTTTACGTGTATAGACTGTCCTGTAAGCTTCCAGCTACCCTTTATTTTCTCAAGCATTCGTATTTCTACCGTTTTACTTATACTTCCGTCAGGTGCGGTTGATTGCTCATCGTGACTCACCCAGGCTTCATTCCCGTCAATGTGAAATCTATAATTTGAATTGACTGAAGTTCCTCCCGAGCCCATCATCCCTTCCGGCGGGTTGATCATCAATTGAGGATCCAGATCGATCACTTGTCCGTCGCCGGTAGAGATCAAAATACGGCTATAGGGTTTAATTGCCCAGCAGCTAGCGTGCCCCTCAACATCACCAGAACGCCAGGTAGCCGATTCTTTTTCTAAAATCTTGATGATCGCTGCTTCTTCTTTGCTTTGTGCAAAAATGCTAGCAAAAACGAATAAAAACAGCACAAAAATTGAACCTTTCATAATTAAAGGAGTCTAGAATTATTAATCTTTAAGCCCTCTAACATAATAATTATTTCGTGAAAATTCTATGTATACTTCTTTATCAACTTACAGGCTACTACCACAAATGTAACAGTATCAAAGATTTCCCGTTATATACATAGAAATTATAAATAATAGAATATGTATAAAAAATTAATTAACGACTTAAAAGGGAAAAAATACCCTACTTTTCACGTGAAAACTGAATTAAAAATCAAGGCCGAATTATCTGATGCTTTAAGTGATGCAGATTTTGAATTATCTGAATTAAAAAAAGCATTTAAAATTAATTCTAGTCAAATCACTTATAAAGAACAATACTCTGAATTAACTTTGGAGATAGAGATTGAAGGCAACGATGGCTCTTATGGCTTAGAAATTAGATAGCAAATAACCTCACAGATTTTAAAGATCTGTGAGGTTAAAAGCATTTCAGTTTTACTCCTGTATCAAATCAAAAGCTCCTTCAGTAAGGAACTGAGCATCATTTTTAAAATCTTCAGCATTTAAGATCTGGGTCATGCCGTCCTGGGTATTACCCGGTTTTACTTCTACCCTATCAAACAAATAACTTCCGTTTTGTTGCTCTTTCAATTGAAGAACGTAATGCGTGTTCCCAAGCTTTACCACCGCTTCATTTGGCAAGGCAAATCCTTCAGCAGAACCGGTTTCAATTTGAGCTTCAATAAACATCCCTACTGCAAAATTTGGAGTCGCTTTCTCGTGCTCAATATGCCCATGAACGGTTACTGTTCGGCCTTCCTGATTGAGCGAATTCCCTATTAAATGTACTTCGCCTTCATATTTTTGATCAGAAGATTCAGGAATGGTAAACTGAATTTTTTGTCCCTTTTTAACCTTAAGCATATCTTTCTCAAAAACTTCAAGCTCTAAGTGAATGTGGTCTATATCTACGATTTCCATAATAGGATCGGCCGAAGAAACATAACTCCCTTTACTCACAAAAGTCTCTGCAATTGTCCCGGTTATAGGCGCAAAAATGCTGGCTTGCGTGGTGTAAGCGCCCTGTAAAACACGCTCCGGACTTATATGCAGCATTTCTAATTTTTTACGCAAACCGGTATAAGTTGCCAAGCTTCTTTTGTACTCGCTTTCTGCTTTTAAAAAGTTTTTCTTAGAAGTAATGTTTTCTTCCATAAGCGCTTGCTGGCGCTCATACTCTGACTTTAAATAATCAAGCTGTTCTGCCAATTCTTGAAACTGCTGTTGAATTTCTACAAACTCAGGGTTCTCTAAAGTGATCAAAACCTGACCTTTTTTTACCGCGTCTCCTATAAGCAAGGGATTGTTTTTAATATAACCACCCATAAAAGCAGTGATCACCGCTCTATTTTCGGGAGGAACATCGATCATTCCGCTGGCTGCTACCCAGTTAGGAAAGCTTGCTTCTTTAAGCCTCCCTAATTGCATGGAAGCACCGGAGAATTGCGCTTTGGTCACGGTTACATCTGCGCTTGCTTCAGTCGTTTCTGCTGAAGTTAAAGTTTCTGTTTCTTTAGTTCCGCAGCCTATTAAGATTAATAAAAGGCTGAACTGTATTACTATGAGGATTGATTTTTTCATCGTTATGCTTTTAAAGTAGGATATAATTGAGTTGAATCACGGTCTGGTTGTAGTTGTTCAGACTTTCTAAATAGGCCAGTTTAATGTCGTACGCCTGTTGCAAAATCTGTATGTATTCAAAGAAGTTGACCTCGCCATTTTTATAACTGGTAATTGCTGTTTTTTCCAGTTCGCTCGCCAGAGCGTTTCCTTCAGAATCATAATAATTGAGTTGTTCTGCGTAGGTATTAAGCGCACTTCTAAGTTGAGTTACGCGCGATTGTAACTGAATTTTATAATTCGCCGCTTCTTGACTTGCCGCTTCTGCAGCGATTTTTGCTGTTTTAATTCGGCTGGAAGCCCCGGAAAAAAACAACGGAATCTTAACGCCAAACTGATACCCGATCAAATTCTGATCAAGACCGTCGTTTGAACCTTGAAAGTAATTCACCGTAAGATCTGGCAATAACTCCTGTGCACTGAATTTACGTTGGGCTTCAGCCAGATCAATTTGATAATCGTAATACGTATTTGCGACCTCTAAATTTTCCTGACTTACAGATGGCACTAAGCGTTCTATTGGATCAGGCGTGATCTGCAGCGTATCTACCTGAACCAACTGCGTAAGCAGTTTTTGTGCCGCCAGTAATTCTTCTTGAACTTGTTTGCGCAGCGTTTCAATTTCTTTTTGTTTGGCTTGCGCCGAAATTTTCTCGAGATAATTGCTTTCTCCAAGCTCAAACCTGCGCTTTGCCGCGTAGGCAAAATTTTGATAGATGCTGTCCAGATTTTGGTACAGCTGAAGCTTTTCATTCACATATTGCAAACTATAATAGGCATTGGCCAAACTTTGCTCCAGTTGCATTTTGCTCAGTTCTGCCCGACTTGAAGCCACAGCATAAGTAGCCTTATTCACTTTTGCCTGTGCAAAATATACTGTGGGAAAAGAAAAGGTCTGACTCACCCCAAAAACATCAATCGGTCTGTTGTTTGTTGCGAGGTTGTTCTCGTCATAATGATAGTACACTTCGGTCTTATCAAAGCTAAATGCACTACCTATAGCCGCATTGGCTTCATCACTACGCAAGTTGGCCGCTTTGATCCCGGCGTTATTCTCATAAGCCAATTCACGCACTTGCTCAAAACCAGAAACCTCCTGCGCCTGTGCCACTCCGCCTGCTAAGAGCAGCAGTAGCAAGACAGAAACCCCTTTATTAAAGCCTTTAGCAGGTTTGCTCGTATCTTTTAAATCTTTATCAAACCAAGACACCAGGACCGGTAAAACCACCAAAGTCAATAAGGTCGCAGAAATTAAACCGCCAATGACTACGGTAGCCAGTGGGCGCTGTACTTCTGCCCCGGCATTTGTAGATACTGCCATAGGTAAAAAGCCTAAAGCTGCAGCAGTAGCAGTAAGTAACACGGCACGCAAACGATCTGTAGCACCTTTGGTTATGAGTTCGTTCCTGTCAATCATCCCCTGTTTCTTTAATTCTTTAAAATGTTCAAGCATCACAATACCGTTGAGTACGGCGATACCAAAAAGCGCTATAAAACCTACACCGGCAGAAATACTAAACGGCATCCCGCGTAACCACAATAAGAAGATTCCGCCCACAGCAGAAAGCGGAATAGCAGTAAAGATCAACAAGGCTTCTTTTACCGATTTAAAAGCGAAGTACAACATCATAAAAATCAAGAGCAATGCTACCGGCACTGCGATCTTTAAACGTGCAGTGGCACTTTGCAGGTTTTCAAATTGACCACCATAATCAATCGTATAGCCTGTTGGTAGTTTTACATTTTTACTTACGATTGCCTGAATCTCATCAACCACAGACTGCAGATCCCGATTACGCACATTCACTCCCACAACAATGCGTCGCTGGGTCTGATCTCTTGATATCTTTGCGGCTCCTTGCGTATACTCGATTGCTGCCAGTTCGCTTAGACGTACCTTGGCACCCGTAGGCGTGTCTACATACAGGTTTTTAAGGTTGTCAATATCCTTACGCTGATCCTGATCTAAGCGCACCACCAGATCAAAACGCTTTTCTCCTTCAAAAATATTTCCCACACTTTGTCCTGAGAAGCCCATTTTGATCAGGTCATTAAGGTCTGAAATATTAAGGCCATAACGGGCGATTTTCTTTCGGTTAAAACGCACACTCATTTGTGGGAGTCCGGTAACTTTTTCTACTGAAATATCAGCCGCACCTTCTACATTCTGAATTAGATCACGTATTTCATTTCCTTTTTTATTGAGAATCTCGAGATCTTCGCCAAAGATTTTAATAGCGATATCTGCCCGTACTCCCGTAATGAGCTCGTTAAAACGCATTTCTATAGGCTGGGTAAATTCGATTTCCATTCCCGGAATCACACTCAAAGCTTCTTTAAATTGAGCTGCGAGTTCATCTTTAGTTTCAGCAGAAACCCACTCGCTTTTATCTTTTAAAGTAATGATAACGTCACTATCTTCCATAGACATCGGATCGGTAGGAACCTCAGCAGCGCCAATTCGGCTTACCACTTGTTTTACTTCAGGAAAATTGTCTAACAGGATTTTTTCAATCTGTGTAGTGCGTTCAATCGTTCCGCTTAGCGAAGTACCGGTCTTCAAAATAGGCTGAATCACAAAATCTCCTTCATCAAGCTGTGGGACAAATTCGCCTCCCATCGTCGTAAAAAGATAAACTGCAGCTACTAAAAGCGCCACCGAAACACCAATAATCAACCTACGCGCACCAAGCGCCCAATGAATGACACGCTCATACTTTCCCTTTAAATAATTGACCAATCGCACGGAAATATTTCGATCTGAAGGGGTTTCTGCCTTTAAGAATACCGAAGCTGCCACAGGAACGTAGGTAAAACAGAGCAGCATTGCACCAATAACCGCAAAGCTGAAAACCAATGCCATCGGGATAAACATTTTTCCCTCAACACCGCTTAACGAGAGAATAGGAATAAAAACAATGAGAATGATCAACTGTCCAAATACAGCAGAATTCATCATCGTTGATGCCGCATCTTGGGTGATCTCATCTTTTAACGCACGTGTTTCTGACTTGCTTAGAGCTCCAATGGCATCCTGCCGCTGAGACATTTTATACGCCACAAACTCAACAATGATCACTGCACCGTCAATGATGATCCCAAAATCAATAGCTCCCAAGCTCAATAGGTTGGCATCTACATCAAAAATATTCATCATTCCCAAGGCAAAAAGCAAACACAAGGGTATCACCGAAGCGACAACCAAACCGCTGCGCCAATTACCTAAAAGAAGCACCACCACAAAAATCACAATAAGAAAGCCTAGAATTAGGTTTTCACTAATGGTAAAGGTGGTTTTTACGATGAGTTCGCTGCGGTCCAAAAAAGCATTGATATACACACCTTCTGGCAGCGTACTGCTTATTTCTTCAACACGCTCTTTTACCGCTTCAATAACCTTATTGGTGTTGGCATCCTTAAGCATCATCACCTGCCCCAGCACTTTTTCTCCCTGACCGTTTCCTGTAATTGCACCAAAACGCGTTGCGTGACCAAAACCTACATTTGCTACATCTTTAATGTAAACGGGGATCCCGTTGTGATTGGCTACTACCATCTGCTCGATATCTTCGAGAGAGGTCGCGAGTCCTTCACCACGAATGAAATAAGACTGGTTGCTTTTTTCAATATATCCACCACCGGCTACACTGTTGTTCTTTTCTAGCGCTGCAAAAACTTCTGAAGCAGCAATATTCATCGCATGAAGCTTTTGTGTATTAAGTGCGACTTCATATTGCTTTAAATAACCACCCTAAGAATTGATCTCGACCACTCCGGGAATCCCTGAAAGTTGCCGTTTTACGATCCAATCCTGAATCGTTCTCAGCTCTGTGGCCGAATACCTCTCTTCATAGCCCGGTTTTACATCAAGAACATATTGATAGATCTCACCAAGTCCCGTGGTAATAGGTCCCATTTGCGGCGTACCGAAACTCGCCGGGATTTGTTCTGAGGCCGATTTGATTTTTTCGGCTAATAATTGTCGGGGAAGATAAGTTCCCATAGCATCTTCAAAAACCACAGTAACTACCGAAAGACCAAATTTTGATACCGAACGTATTTCTTTAACTCCCGGTAAATTGGCCATTTCGAGTTCTACAGGATAGGTGATAAACTGTTCCATATCAACTGTAGAAAGATTTTCTGAAGTAGTAATTACTTGCACTTGATTGTTAGTAATATCAGGTACAGCTCCTACTGAAATTTGGGTTAGCGAAAACAGTCCAAAAACAATGATCGCAATAGTAAACAACAGGATGATTAACTTATTCCTGATGCTAAAGTTTATGATAGCATTAAGCATGATAAAAAGGTAAAACGTGAAAACTAAGAATAGCTTCCTCAGAATAGAGGAACTAGGCTAATGTGAAACCTGATAATACCAGGTTCTAGAAATGTTTACGCGTTTTTAGGCGGCTGAAAAATAGAAGAGGCTACCGCAAATGAATAAAAATCGCGATAGTCAAAAGAAGCAGTAGTTTGATCTACAGGAACACTCTTAGGTTCTGGAATCAATTCTACCGAATTAAAATAAGCAATAGCTGTGTGCACGCAAGAGTGCTGATGCTCAAAAGGTAGTTTCTCGTGATCTTCACGCTCCTCTTGATGCTCGATATTATGCTGTTGTTTGAGTTCGCCGTAATGCTTGTTTAAAAAACTGTAAACATCATCGCCAAACTTTACCTGATGATACTCATAATGATCGAGTAAATCTTCTATATGCAAAAAGTCACCAAAACTTATCTTGAAGCTTTGGCCAAGAAGCATAATAGAGAGAATACAGATTAACAACTTTGACATCGCCACAAAGTTAATCAAGAAGTGTAAAAAAGTTTCGGGTCAAGCGATTTTTAGAATCAAATTAAATAGATGACAATCTCTATGCGACTATAAGCGTATTCTATCTTTTAAGGGTAAAATGTGATTTGAACGTTGCCGGCACCTCTTCAAAGGTATATTCCACACGAAACCAATAGTCATCAGAAGGCATTTTTTCTCCTCTGTAAGTGCCATCCCAACCCGGACCTTGTGGAGACAAGCTTTTTAACAACTTACCAAAACGGTTAAATATGAATATTTGCGCTTCAGGATAATCTTCTAGGGAAGTGATGTTCCATGTATCGTGATAACCGTCATTGTTGGGAGTGAAATATTTTGGGAAGTTTATTACCTGCACTTCTACGGTAGTTGCACCACAGGTTCCATTGATCCCTCGTACGGTGATAAGATGCGTTCCCGGAGTTACATCTACAAACCGAGGCGTATTTTGAAAAGCTTGATCATCTAACCGATATTCATACTCACCAAAACCAGCAGCAACCGTCACGTCTATAGCCGAAACATTTTCAAAAGGCTGCGATACCTGAACATCAAGAAGCGGCTGTGCCGACTCTAATACTTCAACCGTCGTGGGATTGTAATTACACGCTGCGCCAACTTCAGGGTTTAGTTTTTCGGTAGAAACTGTGTAGATGCCTGCTTCTTCTGCCGTAAATGTTGCTCCTTGCCCTACCAATTGTTCATTTAAAAACCAACTCACTAAAAATTCTGAAGGATCAAGACCTGAATTTAAAATCACGGGATTTTCTACAGCTCCGGTTTCCGCATTGCGACAAATGGTTCCACCTTCTACGGTAAAATTTAATAGCGGGTATACGGTTACCTCAAAAACATCTTCGTCAAAACAATTAGGATTATCTGTAGCTTCAGCATATTTATAAATCGTGTAGGTGCCGGGTAATAATTCGTAATCAGCCGGATCAATTGGCGATTGTTTATCAGGTCCAAAATAATAGCCTTGATTAAAATTGGTTTGTGATAAATTGGGAAGAATGTAACTGCCACACTGCTCAACATCAGGCTCTGGAACCAAAACAGGAGTTTCTGAAATGGTGACGGTAAAACTACTTTCGTCTTCACAGAAAAAACGAGTTCCGTTGCGCGCATAAATAAAAACCTCCTGCGTCGTGGTTAAAACATCTCCGGCATTAAGCTGCGTTCCCTGACCACCAGATTGCGTAAAATAATTACCCTCAGCGAGGGCTGGAAGCGTATAACTATCGCATTGTGCTATATCATCAAAGGTTTCAACCTCAACTCCAAGAATATTTACCGTGAAGGTGTTTTCACTATAACACGCAGTAAAATCATCGTAAGCATTATATACATAAAGCGTTTGTGTAGCTGAAATAACATCCCCGGCAAAAAGCTGCACCCCTTGTCCCATAGGCTCTGAAAAATAGTTACCATTCTCCAGTTCAGGAAGCGTATACGGCTCACAACTATATACAAACGTGAGGTTATCTACCGGAAGTAAAGGTCTGATCTCAACCTCAAATTGAGTCTCATTCTGACAACCACTTACTTGATTGTTTATAAATATGATTTGAGATTCATCAATTACATCACCGGCAAAAAGCTGGGTCCCGCCACGTCCGGTTTCGGTGAAATATTCACCATCGGTTAAGGTTGGTAATGTATACGTCTCACCCTCACACAAGAGTTGATCAGGCAAGGTATCTACCGGCGGGATCGCTATGACGTTGATGTCAAAAAATGCATTGGTCGTACAATTAGATCCCGATGTTGTGTTTACATAATAATAAATACGCTGTGAAGTGGTGAGCACCGTACCTTCGGGAATGAGGCTTCCTCCGCCTGCAGCTTCGGTATAAAAAGCGCCCTCTTCTACAGCAGGAATGGTATAGGATCCACACGCATCAAGGTTTTGAAATTCGGGAACGATAAAAATGCGCCATTCATAGAAGTTGGTACACGTACCATCATCATTAAAAATATAGAGCGTTCTTGTGGTATTGATGACATCTCCTGCATTCAAGGTGCTACCTGAACCATTTGCCCGGGTATTGTAGCTTCCATTAGTTAAAGCAGGTAATGTAAACGAATTACACGCCACTACATCTGCGGGCTGGTCTACCGGAGGAAGCGGATGTATAATAATGTTTACAGGTTCCTCCCGACATACCGAACCACCTTCTTCATAATAAAAATAGATGATTTGACTTGTCGTTAACTCATCTCCGGCATCAAGTCGGGTTCCACCTCCACCGGGACCGCCTGCAGCGGTATAAAATGCTCCAGCCAAAGTCGTCGGAATGATATAGCCTCCGCAAGCCTCTCTATCGCTCAAATCATAATTATCAACAAAAGTTATGCTGAAGGAAGACTGATTGCTACACCCATTAGCATCAGGACCGTTGAATATAAAGAGCACCATATCTTCTGTAATGATATCACCGGGATTATAGCGCGTTCCGGTACCGTTAGCGCCAGAAAAATAGGCTCCGTTTGTTAGTGGCTCCAATTCGTAAGCATTACAGGTGATGACATCAGCAATTTGATCTACAGGAGGTAGATTATTAACCTCTATTACAATGTTTACCGTCTCATAGCACAAATCTTCGTCAGCAAAAGAAACACGAGCAACTAGTGTTTGAGAAGAAGTTTCTGCCGGTACGACATATGGAGAGAACACTTCATTACTCATCGCATCTGCATCTGCTTGACTTTCATAATAGGTAATGTTATACAATGCCGGACTCTGACCGCTTAGAATTTCATTAGTTACTTGGGTTAAATCTACGGCCACATCATTACCAGGTCGCGTACAGGATTGTATCGGGTCTGGAGTTGTTACTTGAATTTCTGGACGCACTTCTAACTGAAAAGAGTAAACCGCGTCACAGGTATTACCAGTATTTAAATTGCGAAGTCTTATAAAAATACGTTGGCCGGTGCTTTGAAAAGCATTCAGTTCACTGGTAGGTATAGGTTGGTCATTTGACAAGTCGGTTGAGCTGGCATAATACACCACTTCAAACTGACTCGCATCCAGGCCTAGCGCTTCAGCATCATTTTCTGTGAGATTAAAGGCTGAAGGATTTCCTTCGTTATAACAGGCAACCAGATCTTGTGGTGCAGTTACTGAAAGTGCATTTACATTAACCTCATCAGTAATTACACAACCATTATTCGAAATCTCCACACGATAAACACCGTTGTTGCTTATAGCTAACGAGTTTGTGGTCTCTCCAACAATTTCACTTCCATTAAAAAACCAGCGATGCGCATATATCGAAGCATCTAAACCGGTAGAAAGTGTGGCAGCGTCACCACTACAAAGAACCAGATCAGGTCCCAGATCTACACTCGTATTAAAGCTACCACCAGCGAGAAAAATAGCAGAATCGTAATTGGTATCGTTAGAATCTCCTATGACGATTCTAATATTGTAAGAAGTTCCCGGAGTCAATGTTGAAGAGGCCGTTAACACCTGCGTATAACCACGCATGTTTATCGTAGACTGTCCATTGGTCACTTCATAAGAATCAAAAAGACCCGGATTTACAGAATTACAACTCGAATTATACTGTGTATCTCTAATATTACGCACAGAGATTTCTTCTCCACTGGGAGTCAGCGCTAAGTTTTGTGAAGTTCCGGTGCTTAAATCGGTGAGAATAAATGCAACGACATCTTGAGAAGCACACTGCCACTCCCCATACTCATTAGAAGCAAAAATAAAGTCAAAACTAAAATTGCTCGAAAGCGGCACAAAGTCGAATTCTAAAAAAGAAGTTTCTTCAATGGTTGCGCTATTTCCTGTTGCGTCATTTATAGCTTGCAAATAAGGATCACCGTTGGTATTGAGTTCGCTGCTCAATTCATCTGTATTTCCCGAGTAAGCGCCTCCGGTCAATTGCGCATTTCCGGTGCGTAATAGCACACCATTTGCTAAGGGGAATGCGCCACCGTTGTTAGAAAATAATCCAGCAGCTTGGGTTGAAGATATTGAAACATTACTGATTTCTGCACACGCATCACCCACTAGGGTACTTACTAATTCTTCAGCAGGTCGCGGACTATCAACACTTACTTGCTGGGCGTTTATGTGCAAATAGGAGAAAATCAAAGCTAAGACAAGTAGGTATTGCTTGCTCATTAGAAAGGGGCATTTAATCGTTTAAAGACAAAAACCTAACGATGAGTTTCTACTAAAATTATGGGGCGAAGCAAAAACTAACGTTAAAATAAATTGCCCTCAAAACTACCTTTTAAAAAACTGAATTTCAAAATATTAACAACAAATAAAGAACCCTTTGCGTTTTTACGGGCAAAGGGTTCTTTATTTGTAAGTTATTTCGGTCAAATTTACAAGCCACGTTCTTTTTGAATGGTTTCATAAGCATCCTGCACATTTCTGAATTTTTCTTCAGCACCGGCGCGATAGGCTTCATCCATATGTTGCAATTTATCTGGATGGTATTTTTTTACCATATCACGATAGGCTTTTTTCACTTCTGCATCAGAAGCTGTTTTTTCGATCTCTAAGATCTTATAAGCACTGTCTGAATTTTTAAAGAACATCGCTTTGAGGCCTTCAAACTCATTACGACTTAATCCTAAATATCCCGCGATTGAAGAAATCTGATTGACCTCGGCCGTAGAAACGTTTCCATCTGCTTGAGCAATGCCAAATAAAAAATGTACAATTTGCAGGCGAACTTCTCTGCGTGTGCGTTGCACCAGATAGGCACAAATACGCTGCGCATTGATCTCCCGTTTCTTCACCACATCGTTAAACGTTCTAAAAGTGGCATTGGCACGTTCTTTACCATAAGCCTGCACAAAATATTGACGTACATAGTCCATCTCCCGCTGACTTACTTGCCCATCGGCTTTAATGACAATAGAGCAAAGCGAAAGTAAATTCAGTTCAAAATCTCCGGGGGTTACCGTCTGTTGACCACCGCCAAAAGGCGAGCGGCTTCTGCCTGAAGCTTGACCGTCACTTTTGTTGAAAAATAAATTATCTATAAGCATGCCTATCACATAGCCTGCCACCGCGCCTAGAAAACCACGGTATGCAAAGCCTATGATGGCTCCTATCCATCGTACCATTTAATTTTTTTTATTCAGTTTTGGTTTATCTACCTGAAGCATATAAACCATCTCGCAGCAAAGCCCGCGAGACCTTTGTTAGAAACAAATTTTAATATATAGTCATCCCGTTAGCTATCGGAACAGGGTAACAGCATCTTTGACAATGCCAAAAAACCCGTGCAAAAATAAAGCCTTTGCTACAGGTAGGTCGCAAATATGACAAATTGTTACTTGATGTAGTGTTGGCTTGCTTAGCTTTTACGACTGTCTTTTAGTATAAAATAAAGGCTGCGCAAGGGATTGGGGCCTTGTGGTGCTCGTTTGCAATGTTGCCCATTGAAAACAGCGACAGCCATAAGCTTACCCATCGGTAAAGGCAGGCTCATGAGATTGCTTGGAAACGAATTTTCGATTTCGAGGCAAGCCTCGGAGTATTCAACCCTTTGGCGGTACCAATAAAAAACGAGATTCAAACGTAGGGTTTACAAAATATGCCCGACTATTATTTTATATCTTTGTAAACCAAAAATTAAAATAGAACTTATGTATCCAGCAGAATTAGTAAAACCTATGCGTGAAGACCTTACTTCTGTAGGTTTCACAGAATTACATACAACAGATGATGTGCAGGCAGCTATGAAAAAAGAAGGTACTACGCTTGTAGTAGTAAATTCGGTTTGTGGTTGTGCCGCTGCAAATGCTAGACCGGGAGCGCGTATGGCTTTACAAAATGCAAAAACTCCAGATAATTTATATACTGTTTTTGCAGGAGTAGACCGCGAAGCAACAGAATTGGCTCGTAATTTTATGGTGCCATTTCCTCCTTCTTCACCATCTATGGCATTGTTTAAAGATGGCGAATTGGTTCACATGTTAGAACGTCATCATATTGAAGGGCGTCCTGCAGAGCTTATCGCAGATAATCTTGTAGACGCTTTTAATGAATATTGCTAATAAAAGACCTTTAGCTTTAAAATCCCCGGTTTTAAAAACACGGGGATTTTTTTTTAAATAAGTATCCTAAGTTACCTTGCGTAAGAATTTGAGCTATTACTTTTGTAGGCCTTAAAATCTAAAAACAATGCCTGGTAAAAAACCTCTTTTACATCGCTTTCACGCCTGGCGTTATAAGCATATTTCAAAGACCACATTTATCTATTTTTTAAGTGTGATCACGGGACTTCTTGCCGGTTTGGGAGCTGTTTTGATCAAGAACTTTACTCACGTAATTCAAAACTTGCTTGAGGGTAAACTCGTTGAAAATTACAGGTATGGTTTTTACTTTTTATTCCCTATTGTAGGTCTTGCTCTTACTGTGCTCATTGTAAAATTTGTGATCAGAAACCCCCTTAGTCATGGTGTACCTATGACACTTAGGGCTATCGCAAAACGCAAAGGCTTACTGCGCAATTATCAAGTTTACGCCTCGTTGATCACCGCGCCAATAACCGTAGGTTTTGGAGGTTCGGTGGGATTAGAGAGCCCAACGGTAGTTACCGGTGCAGGAATTAGTTCGTACCTGTCTCGTATATTTCACATGGATCAGGCGCATCGTAATTTACTTTTAGGTTGTGCCGCCGCAGGTGCGATGTCGTGTATTTTTAAAGCGCCCATCGCAGCGATCATTTTTGCGGTAGAAGTTTTTAGTCTTGACCTTACCTTACTATCGCTAATGCCGTTACTTTTGGCTTCTCTTTCAGCGATTTTGACTTCTTATTTCTTTTTTGGTTCAGACACCATTTTGCCCTTTGAATTGAAAGATGCCTTTACTATTGCAGATTTCCCGTATTATATGGTACTCGGAGTTGTTGCAGGATTGACTTCGGTATATTTTAGCAAAGCCTATTTTGCAACGCAAAAATTTTACAGTAGATGGACTTCAGCAACCACAAGGTTAATCATTGCAGGAGCCTCGCTAGGTGTACTTTTGTTTTTTATTCCGCCGCTTTATGGTGAAGGTTTTGACATTATCAACCAGCTGCTCGAAGGACATACCATTAGCGCTCTAGGCGAAACTTTTTTCAACGATTATCTCGAGAATATTTGGGTGGTGATCGCACTTCTGGCAGGTTTAGTTTTCTTTAAAGTAATCGCTTCAGCCATCACTTTTGCCGGAGGAGGAATCGGTGGGATTTTTGCGCCTGTTCTATTTATGGGTAGCGTGATGGGAAATTGCATCGCAAAAGTCATCAACAATCTTGGCATTAACGGCGTTCATATTTCAGAAAGTAATTTTACGCTCGTGGGTATGACCGGTTTACTCGCCGGAGTACTTCACGCACCACTAACCGCGATTTTCCTTATTGCTGAAATTACCGGTGGTTACGGACTTTTTATTCCGCTGATGGTTACGGCCGCTATCTCTTACGGAATCAATAAGTACTTCTTATCCTACTCGGTTTACGGGATGGAACTGGCTGTAAAAGGCGAACTCATCACACACGATAAAGATCAGGCTGTGCTTACCTTGCTGAATGTAGATCAGATCATTGAGTCTAATTTTATTCGGGTGCGCCCTAATATGACTTTGGGCGAAATGGTAAAATGTGCAGTTGCCAAGTCAACCCGAAACTTGTTCCCTGTGGTGAATGAAGATGATGAGCTCGTAGGCGTAATCACCCTTGATGATATCAGAGAAATTATGTTTGATGCGTCGCTGTACGACACAACAAAAGTGGGGAGTTTAATGCACGCTGCTCCAGAATATATTTACTTAGAATCTGATCCCGCAAAAGAGGTGATGCGCAAGTTTCAAGACAGCGGCGCCTGGAATTTACCGGTGATCAAAGACGGAAAATACCACGGTTTCATTTCAAAATCAAAACTCCTTACCGCGTATAGACGTATGCTGGTGAGTTTTTCTAGAAAATAAAATTATGCGTAACGCAATTATCATACTCTTCTGCCTACTTTGTCTAAGCCTTGGCTACGGACTGTACCTGAGATATTTCACCGCAGACACGTTGACCGGCGATCGGTTTTTAGGCATCACCATTTTGGCGGTTGCTTTCATCCTGATGCCTATGTTTTTATATCATCGTTGGAAAGATCGAAACGTAAAAGATTATATGCTTGATGAAGATAACATAAGGAGGATGAGAGACTTCAATGAAAGTAAAGATTCACGCAAAAATTCTGAAAATCAATAACTTTTGATAAAATAAATTTACCTTAAGTTAACTTTTGTGTTGTTTAAACACGTAGCTTTGTACCAATATTAATTTTTTTACAATTTTATAATGAAAGGTACAGTTAAATTTTTCAATGAATCAAAAGGTTACGGATTCATTACTAACGATGACACAGGCAAGGACATCTTTGTACACGCAACCGGTCTTAACGGTGAAGTGTTAGAAGAAGGTGACCAAGTTGAGTACATCGAAGAAGAAGGAAGAAAAGGTATGGTAGCTGCGCAAGTACGCGTACTATAAGACTAAGATATATATAAGTATATTTAAGATTCCAATACCCGCTGCGTTGCAGCGGGTATTTTTTTGTCCTAACCTCAACAGCTTTTTGTACTTTTAAGTTATGCAAGACACCTTAAAAATAGCAGCAATTCAAGCAGATCTGGCTTGGGAAAATCCGGAAGCGAATCGTACATATTTTGATCAGAAAATCAGCGCTATACATAATGTAGATCTTATCGTTTTACCCGAAATGTTTGCTACAGGCTTTAGTATGAATCCTGAAGGAATAGCAGATACCGGTGCGATGGTCGAGTGGATGAAAGCTACAGCAAAAACCACTCAAGCAGCAATTGCCGGAAGCTTGATGATCAAAGAGGAAGATGCGTTTTACAACCGGTTTTATTTTATCACTCCAGAAGGTGCTTGTACTTCATACGATAAACGCCACACTTTTACTCTAGCGGGCGAACATAAGGTTTACAAACGCGGCGAGCAGCCCGTGATTGCAACATATAAAGGTTGGAAGTTTCTATTACAAGTATGTTACGACTTACGCTTTCCTGTTTTTGCACGCAATACCTCAAATTATGATGTGATGCTCTATGTAGCCAATTGGCCTAAAAAGCGTGTTTTTGCCTGGGATACTTTGCTCAAAGCGCGTGCAATAGAAAACATGAGTTACTGCATTGGCGTAAATCGAGTAGGTATCGATGGCGGCAATTATGAATACAACGGCTACAGTGGTATTTATGACAGTCTCGGGGCTACTTTAGCTTTCGCAGAAGCGGAAGAAAAAACAATTTATGCAACCTTGAGCAAAACTCATCTTGAAGAAACCCGCAACCAACTGAATTTTCTCGCAGATCAAGACAAATTTGAACTGAAGTAAGCACCAACTACACTATTCCTGCGTAAGAATAAAGGTGTGCTTAGGATACCAGCCTGAGCGTAAATCCAATAAATCGGGATAGTATAATACTTCTTCCGGCTGCTTTTGTTCCAGAAAATTCCCGGTGTCGTATTTACCGTTCTCGTTGAGGTCTACAATAACCCGCGCGTAGTATTTTCCGGGCTCGATACGGTTAAACTGAAACAAGGTTTTTCCCGGTTCTCCAATGATCTCACGTTTTACATCGCCTTTTTCGGTTACCAACTGCACAATGTGTTGTACCTCTGCGGCTCCTTGTAACGTAAGGTCGTATTCCCCATAATCGCCATAGGCTTTGGTGGATGCGCTAAAGTTGAGCGTATCATTCTTCGAGTCGTAGAAATCGGTTAGCGCTTCAGGAAGCATTTGTATTTTGTAAGACTCGTTTTCTTCGGTTTCAAAAGTCAGCGATATCTGCAGTTTTTTCGGAAATAAATTCACCTGAAAGGCTTCAACCAGCGTAGAATCTTTACGACTAATCACAATTTTGGAAGTGTCTACCGCCATTACCGGAATCGTAGTATTCAGCATATACGGTTCTTCTAAGATCAAGCTGCTGGACACCGATTGCACTTGTAGTGAGTCGGCCTTTAATGGGCGTCTGCGTACATACATCGTGTCTAGCAATTCCGTGTTTCCGTAAGTTTTAAAAATAAGGGAGTCGGTTTCAACTTGAGGCTTATACCAATACTGTAATGAATCCTGATCTTTTTTTAGCGTTACTAAGCGTTCAAAACCTTCAGGCTTTGCGCTTATCAATTCGATATCTATACTATCTGGATTCCCCGTAAACGGAAACGCTACACGTTGCGCAGCGCCTTGTTTAGGACGACCGGTTTCGGTTTCTAATTGCTCATTAAACAAGCGCAACACAAAAACCGAATCTGTAGGGACATCTATAAAGCCATCGTAAAATGCGATTTTATCTTTATCAGGCTGAAAGGTATAATTATTAGCGTCGTCTTTCAGCGCCACCAACTTATAACGCCCTTCCTTCACGTTAGTCAGTTCAAAAACCACGGTGCTATCTAAGGTATTGGTAATATATCGCGGCACATCTTTATACACGATAGAATCAGAATACGTTGAGTCGGCCTCATACAACATTACCGTCACGTACTCATCTGGTTTTTGCAAAAGCGCATCTCTAATGACTCCGGTTACATTAAGAGAATCTATATAATCACCCGTTGAAAAAACGTATTTAAAAAACTGAAAAGGATTTCCTTCATTATTGTCGGTAACGCTTTCTCCAAAATTGAATTGATAGGTTGTATTGGGGGCAAGTGTATCAGTAATCTGAATATCTATATACCTTGAAGCACTTCCTTGCGGACTCACTTGGGCCTTGGGATCCATTGGTGGAGAAACGATAAGGTTTTTACTCAGATCTTTGAGTTTGATGTATTCATCAAAATAAATCCTGATTTCCTTTCGGTCAAAATTAGTTGTGTAATTGGGTGGATCGGCGCGCACCAAAACCGGTGGCGTTTCATCTTTGGGTCCGCCTGTAGGAGTACCGCGTTTGGCACATTGCACTACAAAAAGCAGTAATATAAAAACAGATACGAGCTGTAAAACCTTTTTTGACATAACAGCGCAAAGTAACGATTATTTTTAAAGATGAGACAGCAGTGTTTTTTGGATAATTCCTAGAAACATTAGCTGGTTTTTCATCCAGGTTTTAAAACGTAAAAATTATTGGGCTATTGCCATTACGGCTACACTCAATTTTATTTCCGGTATTTTCTCTAAAGCCAGCGCACAACCTTCTACAGTTCCGCCTGTGGTAATTAAATCATCTACGAGTAAAATATGCTTTCCTTGAAGGCTTGTGGTTTCGGTAACGGCAAAAGAGTCTAAAACTTCGGTACCTCTAAAAACCCGATTTAAAAATACTTGCGTGCGTGTTGCTTTAGTTCGGTATAAAATGTGATCATAATACGGCTTATTTAAACATTGGGCAATCGCCTTGCCAAATCCCGCCACCTGATTATAGCCGCGTTCGCGCAACCTCGATTTATGCAAAGGTACCGGCATCACACAGTCAATTTGATTAAATGCAGCCGCTTCTGCAAGTTGCGCTCCAAGCCATTGTCCTAAAAAATCACTTAACCCTTCCTGACCACGATATTTTAAATTATGAATAAGCTGTTGAACGCGGGTTTTCTTGTCAAAATAAAATAAAGCAGCCTCTAAATTAAGGCTTGTTCGCCCGTACAATAATTTTTTGATGGGTTTTTGCGTTGTAGTGTGCAAATGAGTTACCGGCAATGCGTGGCGGCAAGAAGTACAAATGAGTTGTTCCCCTTCGCTCAGGATGGTTTCACAAGCACTACATTGCTCAGGAAAGAAGAGTTTCAGCAAAGACTTCATCTCATTTTGATTAATTATTTTAACTTTCGCACTAAGATATCAAAATAGGCTGCATGAGCGCGACTCGCAATAACAATGCTTTAAAGATTCTTATCGGTATACTTTTTCTATTGCTCTTGGGATTGGGTGGTTACACCTATAAATTCTATCACGAGCTGAGTGCCAGTAAAGTAGCACTTTCTGAAGAAAAAGAACTTCTTAAAGAAGAACTGAGTGACCTTTTGACCAACTATAATGCTGAAATTGAAACCAACAAGCTGCTTTCTACTGAATTAAAAGAAGCACGGGCTCGTATTCAAAACTTGCTAAATCGTCTTGAGCAAGCAAATTCTACACAGACGACACTTCAAAATTACAGGCGTGAGCTTGCTATTTTAAGGGATGAGCGCGATGCCTTACGTAAAAAAGCAGACAGTTTACTCCTTGAAAATGCATTGCTGGTAACTCAAAAAACAAATGCCGAAGCTGCTTTTGATGAAAGTGTTGTTGAACGCGACTCACTAAAACAACAAAACGAAGCGCTGCAAGAAAACCTGAGTAAAGGTGCTCAACTTACCGTGAGTAAATTTAGAACCAGTGGTGTCATCCTGCGCCGTAGTGGTAAAACCGTGCCTAATGATCGCGCAAGACGTATTGATAAAATTGAAATTTGCTATACGATCAATGAAAATATTTTGGCCAAGCCGGGCATTCACGATTTCTACATTCAGGTGATCAATCCCAGAAATAACGTGATGGGCGAACACGTTTCACTCGCTTTTGGAGAAAATATTCTGATTTACAGCGCTTACCAACAGATCAATTATCAAAATGAGGAGCTTCAATCCTGTGTTTGGATCAATCCGATGGCCGAAGAATTTGATCCGGGAATTTACCGCATCAATCTGTTTGAAAACGATCGCTTGCTTAGCAATAGCGTGGTTGAGCTCGAATAATTCAGCTTCAAAAATCATCTTATAAAAAAACCGCTGCATTGCTGCGGTTTTTTTATTTTTACCTCCTTGTTTCGCAACAGCAAAACAACCAAAATCAAATACAAAAGCAACATACCAAATGGCACAACAGGAAGATCATTTTAAGAAGGTAATATCACACGCAAAAGAATATGGCTACATTTTTGGGAGTAGCGAGATTTATGACGGTTTAAGTGCCGTGTATGACTACGGTCAAAACGGAGCCGAACTCAAGAAAAACATACGTGATTACTGGTGGAAGAGTATGGTGCAAATGCACGAGAATATCGTGGGTATTGATGCTTCGATCTTTATGCATCCTACCACGTGGAAAGCTTCTGGACACGTTGATGCTTTTAATGACCCGCTTATTGACAATAAAGATTCAAAAAAACGCTATCGCGCCGATGTATTGATCGAAGATTATGCTGAAAAACTGAATCAAAAAGCGCTTAAAGAAATAGCAAAAGCAAAAAAACGCTTTGGTGATAAGTTTGACGAGCAAGAGTTTGTAACTACAAATCCACGTGTTTTACGCTATCGCAAGGAACAGGAAACCGTTTTACAACGCATGGCGCGTTCTCTGGAAGCCGAAGATCTTGCCGATGTAAAAGCTTTGATCGAAGAACTAGGCATTGCAGACCCCGATACCGGTTCAAAAAACTGGACAGACGTGCGTCAATTCAATTTGATGTTTGGGACTAAATTAGGAGCTTCTGCAGAAACTGCTACCGATCTCTATTTAAGACCAGAAACTGCACAGGGAATTTTTGTAAACTTTCTGAACGTGCAAAAAACCGGAAGAATGAAAATTCCATTTGGGATCGCTCAAACCGGTAAAGCTTTTAGAAATGAGATCGTAGCGCGTCAGTTTATTTTTAGAATGCGTGAATTTGAACAGATGGAAATGCAGTTTTTTGTGCGTCCCGGTGACGAACTAAAATGGTACGAGCATTGGAAAGAAACGCGTCTAAAATGGCATTTATCACTTGGTCTTGGTGAAGAAAATTACCGTTTTCATGATCACGAGAAGCTAGCCCACTATGCGAATGCAGCAGCAGATATTGAGTTTGATTTCCCATTTGGTTTTAAAGAATTAGAAGGAATTCACAGCCGTACCGATTTTGACCTTAAAGCACACGAAGAATTCTCAGGTAAAAAGCTTCAATTCTTTGATCCTGAATTGAATGAAAATTATGTGCCTTATGTGGTTGAAACTTCAATAGGTCTTGACCGTATGTTCCTAGCGGTATTCTCAAAATCTTTAGAAGAAGAAGAACTAGAGAACGGTTCTACCCGTACCGTTTTAAAACTTCCGGCGATTTTAGCACCTGTAAAAGCTGCCATACTTCCACTAGTTAAAAAAGATGGATTACCTGAAGTTGCCCAGAAGATCATTGATGATTTGAAATTCGACTTTAATGTGGCTTATGATGAGAAAGATGCTGTGGGACGCAGATACCGCCGCCAAGATGCTGCGGGAACTCCATTTTGCATCACTGTAGATCACGACAGCTTAGAAGATGAAAGTGTAACCATTCGCGATCGCGACACAATGGAGCAAAAACGTGTAAAAATCAGCGAGCTTGCTACCATTTTGCACGAAAAAATAGATTTTAAACATTGGGCAAAATAAGTCCGCTATTTTATCAAAAAATCAAAAAGCCCAACTTGGGGCTTTTTTTGAACCTTATAGTTGATTCTTTCGTACATTTAATGACCGCAACACGCTAACTATGAAACATTTTTACCCGCACGATCTCAAGAAAGCACAACTGTTAACCTGCTTTCTGGTTTTACTTAGTTTTTCCTGTTCGTTTCAGGTTACTGGTCAAGAGAAAAAAAAGCCTACGGTAATTAGTAAAATGCGTTTGGTGCGTGAAGTTCCCAGTCTCGCCTCTCAACTAGAAAAAGGAACTTTTAAAGCGGTAGAGAAATCAAATAATCCGCAAGAAATAAACCCAAAAAGACGCCGGGCTAATCAAGTGGTTCCGGGAAAAGGTTTTCCTAAAGACGGTGATCCTCTGCTTAAAAAGCAAACCGAAAAAGAAAAAACCGACGCTAAGTCTTATAACCTCGAACCTATTCAGGTTTTTGAAGCAAACACTTCAAACTTCACGCCATCTGATCCCACTGGGGCTGCAGGACCCAATCACTATGTAGCTGCCTGGAATGTTGGTTTTAAAATTTATGATAAACAAGGAAACGAACTTGTACCACAGGCGAGTCTGGGAACGCTTTTTGAAGGAAACACTGCCGGAGATCCTATTGTACTTTACGACGCTCCTGCAGACCGGTTTATTATTACGCAATTTGAAAATGAAGATGAAAGCGATGCAGACAATGACTTTGAAAACGGATTAAATATCGCGGTTTGTCAAGGCTCAGATCCTGTAAACGATGGTTGGTATATATATACCGCCGGTTTTGAAACCGGTGCTTTTCCTGATTATCCCAAATATTCTGTTTGGCATGATGGGTATTATGTAACTTCAAATATTGCGATCACCGGCGGTGACGCGACTGGAGATGCTGTTTTTGTTATGGAGCGTGATCAAATGCTTCAAGGGCTTGCTGAAGTAGGCTTTTTAGGATTCCCCTTGCCTACGTTGCAAAGAGCAGGATTTTACAGTCCGCAGTTTTTTAATGTCAGCACTTCTGAAGCACCAACGACAGGTGGTGCTACCGTAGTTTATTATCAAGATGATGCCTGGTCTGGGGTTGATGATGATCACCTTAAATTATGGACGGTAGACGTAGATTGGGACACACCTGAAAATTCAAGTATTTCACAACCGGAACTTATAAGCGTAAGCGATTTTAATGGTGTTTTTGACGGCGGAAGTTTTTCAAATTTACCGCAGCCCGCAGGTGCCGAAATTGATGCCATGCAAGGTACCGTAATGAATCAAGCCCAGTTTAGAAAGTTTGACGATCACAACTCGGCTATTTTTAATTTTGTGGTCAATGTCGCTCCTTTGGGAGAAGAGCAAGCCGGTATACGCTGGTATGAGTTACGACAAACAGGAGATGGCCAACCGTGGACGATTTATCAGGAAGGAACTTATGTTTCTCCTACCGGAAATAATGCCTTTGGCGCAAGTATGGCGATGGACGGTGCCGGAAGCATCGCCATGGGATATACGACCGTGAGCGCCGATCTACCCGTAACCTTAAATTTTACCGGAAGATATGCTAACGATCCTTTGGGTGAAATGTCTGTACCCGAAGCATTTCTCGCAACCAGTACGGGAGCCAGTACTTCTGAGCGCTATGCCGATTATACACACCTTACTATTGACCCGGCAGACGATGAAACCTTTTGGTTTATTTCAGAATATTTCAATCCGCAACGCACAGATATAATTAGCGTTTTCAAATTGGCGTCAGATAATGCCAATGATGTTCAGACCATTTCTATTGATAGTCCAGAAGATGGTGCCTTAACCAGTACCGAAAGTATTACGATCACGATAAGAAATGCTGGTAACACCACGCAAACCAGTATTCCTGTGAGCTACACTGTAGACGGAACAACAGTGAATGAAACTTTTACAGGCAGTCTTGCTTTTAATGAAACTGCCAGCTACACCTTTACACAAGCCGCTGATCTTTCTAGCATCGGAGAAGAATACACTATTACTGCCACTACCAATCTTGAAAACGACGAAGACACCACCAATGATAGTATGTCAACCACGGTACAAAACCTCTGGCAGAACAATGTGGGTGTTTCTTCAATAGATAATCCACAGTCTGATTCTGGACTGGGAGCTGCGATTCCTATTACTGTTACGGTCACCAATTTTGGACAAGCAGATCAGGCTAATTTCCCGGTGTACTACAGCATCAATGACGGGGAGCAAATCACAGAAACCTTTGACCGAACCATAGCCGCTCAGACTTCAGAATCCTTTACTTTTAATGCTACCGAGGACTTTTCAGCTATTGGCTCTTATGAGATTACCGCCGGGACGGCTTTAGAAACCGATAGCGACACCAGCAATGATGAAATTTCGGCAACCGTAACCAATGACTACTGTCAACCGGTTTCTAACTGTAGTGGTTTTGGTGATGGTGTAACAGAAATAAGCCTCGAAGGAACTACGATCACGACAGCCTGTTCAGCTACAGGTTATGATGCCGATCTGGATACTGTTTTTGATCTTGATATTCAAGAAAATGCATACACAGGAATGCTTGAAGTAGGCTATCAAAATTCTAACTACGCAATCTTTATAGATTTTAATAACAATGGTGGGTTTGAAGCATCAGAAATGGTTTCAAACGGCAATGTGCTGTTTGCTGATACTGCCGAAGAATTTGAACTCGAATTACCAGAAGGCGTTGCCTTAGGAACCTACAGAATGCGCGTGCGTGGTCAAGACAGCAATGAAGAAGGTGATGTGACAGATCCTTGTGGCGATCTTGCCTATGGCCGTACCAATGACTACAGCGTACGTATCTTTAACAGTCTTTCGGTGGAAGAGAATATTTTTCCGGATAGTGAATTAGTAATTCTTGAGCCTGAACAAAATCATTTTCAAATTTCTTTAAGCACTCAAGAAACCACCGAAAAAATGGCGGTAACTGTGTACTCTATTTTAGGGCAAAAATTAGCCGAAAACTGGATCGAAAATGAATACGGAAGCTATGTATATGACTTGGATATGTCTTACGCTTCAAGCGGTGTTTACATCGTGCGTATCGGGAATCGTAACGGTGGGCAATCTAAAAAGATTATTGTCAATTAAGCTTTTTTATTTGAAGGTTAAAAAAGTGCTCGTAGCTGAACCGTTCCTGTATGAATGGTTCTAGAATCTTCACTTTTACGACCAAAATACGACAGGTTTAAATCTAGAAATTTAGTCAGGCGTTTTTGCGCGATTACATTCCAGGTGAAGTTTGAACCCGGCTGCAAGCCTTCTAGCATTTGATAAGCAACCGGTGAAAATGCAGCACCTTCAAATTCATTTTTGATGTATTGCGCCTCGATATTGAATGAAATCTTTTCAGCATTGCTGTAGGAAAATGCCACCCCAAAATCCTGTTTATTTAAATATTCCAAAGCCCCCAAACTATTTTCTTTGGTTCCCAAACTGTAAAAAGCTTCAAGCCGCGTGTTATCGTCAAATAAGTACGAAATTTTAGGATTTAGTTCAAAAGTCTCGAGACTGTAATTGCGTTGTGCAAAATTTTCTGACGCACTACTATTGGTTCCTAAAGCTGTATTTAAGTTAAACAAATAACTTGCTTTTATTTTATGCAGAAAAGACACTTGATGGCTGCGTAATTCATTAGTTTGTAATCCTAACGAAACTAAATTACGTGCTGTATTTGCTAGATAGGTGTAGCTTGTCGTATACTGCTGTTTTCCTCTGTTGAAAAAAAGCGTGTTTCTAAAATTGAGATTCAATCCCAGTGCATTGTCATCATCTTCAAACGGATTTAAATCAAAAGAATTCCCATCCCGAAGGACTTTACGATCGATTAAATAACTGGTTTGATTGTAAAAATGCGAAGCAAATTTTTGAAAGCCTTTTTTACCACTCCATTGCTGAAAATTTACCGTAAGAATCTGACTTAACTTATTCTGATGTGTTTTTACAAAAAGCTGGTTAGGTAACAATACTCTTATGAAATCGGCTTCATCCTGAAACTGCGCCAGTTCAAACTCTTCTAATTGCTGAACCCCGTCGTTATTGTAATCCTTCCACGTGTAAACTCCAAGACCTTCATCAACCTTAACATAAGTGAATTCCTGTTGTGGCAAAGTCCCGCTGCTCGTTTCAAAAACCGTATTCAATCGTACAAGATTTTTAAAAAGCTTTTGATTGTACAGCAACCGGGAGTTCAAAGATTGCTCAGATGCTGTCCCTTCGGTATAGCGCAATTTCCTATAATTAGCATACAATCCTAAAGAAGTATTTTCATTTTGAATCAGTTGTGATTTCAGATAATAAGTGTCACTGTGGTTTACCTGTTGTACGTTATTGCCTCGCAAACTATCATTCACGCGATAGCGATAGCCCAATTCCACAAAAACCGCCGTACTGTCTCCCCGCCCTACAAAAGCTTCATAGGATTGAAACCGCTGACTCAAAGGATCAAAAACTTCTGAAACAGGATTACGGCTTACATTATCTTCAGCACGCAACTTGGCACCGATCCAAGATTTTTGCATTCCGTATATAGCTGCAGCATTCATTCTAAAAAAACGCGTAGTTGCAGTATCTGCTTCAGATTTTAAATAGCTGGCATTAAACTGTGTTCGCAGTTTGTTAAACCGAAGATTGCCATAAATAGAATTGCGGGAGCCGGAATAATTCTGACTGTAATTCAAATGTTCAAAACTATAATTCACCACTCCAATTGCGGTATCCTGAAAATGTAATCCTGAAGTAAGCAAGGTTTGATCACCCTGGGGAAATAAGGGTAAATTCCAGTCGCGGCTAAACTCGATCGCATAGGTGCGCTCAATATTTCGAAAAGTGTTTTGGATATAGTCTACCGTTCCATACGCCCGCAACTGCCTGACTTCATTTTTTTCGTAAAGCGTTTGATCAACATTGAAACGACCTGCAAAACCATCATTATCTCCATCGTCTAAATCTGAAAAGAGGTTCAAATCCTCTTTGCTTCCTGCACCTTCAAATGAAATACGCGTCTTTGCTGAAGGATTATAAGCTCCTTGTAACACGGCCATTTGCAACTGGGTCGGGGCAAACAAACGCGCCACCGGTTCAAAATTCCCTTGTGGAATTCCGTTTATTGGTGCTACATATTCATAAATACGATTGATCGCCGATGCGTTGGTGAGTACGTAATTTCCTTGATTTGTACCTACATCTGTAAAACGCACATTGAACAATTCGTCCTCAGGATCGTTAGAAAACTCAAATACTTCCTGACCGTTTCTAAACACTTTTCGGTATAAAATTTTATTCTCATTATAAGTGTCAGGATTTGCACTTGGTGCGATCATTTGTTCGCTATCATCTCCTGCACTCTGCAAAACTGCTACTTGTTCTTGATTTAAATTTTGCAATAAGGGTTGATTTTTAGCATCATTTTCAGAATACACATGCGCCCGAAGCTTAAGTTTGCCGTCATCGGTCTGATGGCCACCTCCTGCATAGGCAATTATGCGAGTAAAATTTTGTTCACTGTATTGATACTCAACCGAAATACGCATCTCGCTGGTAATGGGAAACGTAGGATTAAAACGGATTTCCCCGGCATTATAATCAATTACATAATCTGCGGTTTCCCCGCGCTCTAGCAAGATACCGTTAACAAAAACGCGTTCACTTCCGCTAACGATAAGCACGTACAACTCGCCATTAGGTCCGGTCAATTTATACGGCCCTTGATTCCCTTCTTGTCCTGTAAATCTACTTTGTGTAAAAACACCGCGTACCAAAGCTCCGGTGGCAAAAGCTTCGGTTTGCGAATTCTCTTGATCCAGTCGCCCGCTCAAGGATAAGCCCTGTACTTTTTTTGTAAATCGACCAAAAAAGGAGATGTTATTTTCCAGATTAATATCTCCGGCGCGTATGTTCCACATATCGCTGTAGAGCTCTATAAAGATCTGATCAAACTCATCTAAACGCTGTGAGTATCCCCCATTTTGCTGCGGAATATTCGCATCTTGCAACGAAGTGCGCAAAGAGACCTTTTTGCTTAGTTTCCCGGTGATTTGCAGGTCTAGCTCGCTGGTAAGCGTACTGTTTTGATTATTTCCGCTGGTGATCCCACGCACCAAACTCCCTGAAGTTGTAAGTCCGTCAAAAGGTTTAAAATCGGGCTTTGTTGTTTTTTTCTTCAGTGCATAGACTCGGCTCAAATTGCCACTGCTGTTCACCACCTTGCTAGGATCATATTCAAAATACGATTTAGTTAAAAAATCGGGATACACGCTGTACTTGAAATCTAAGGTATCTAGTGATGCATCTGGTTGTTTTAACCAAAAAAGCGACCGCCCATAATCTACTTCATAAGCTGTTGTATCCAGGATGCTTCCATCTTTTTGAAGCACTTGGAATAAAACAGGATTAATACTTGTCGTATCGATCACCACAGTATCCTTTATGGCCAATCGTTTTGTTCGGCGCAGTTTAGACTGAAAATCCTGTGCAAAACCGGTTGCAGCAATCAGGAAACACGATATCAAGATCAGGTGGCGCATGGCCATAAAACTACGGGAAAAAGCCTTAACGTTTAGCGATGCAAGACTATTTGTATTGAGAACATCAACAGAAGATTTCTAGCGAAATAACTACCTTCGCCAAAACCCAAAATTAAAGCATGAAAATAATCACATATAACGTAAACGGAATTCGTGCAGCTATTCGTAAAGGTCTTCTTGACTGGCTAAAAGCTGCTAACCCAGATGTACTTTTACTGCAAGAAACCAAGGCCCATAAAGAGCAACTAGACATAGATTTGTTTGAAGAAACCGGCTACCATGATTATTGGTTTAGCGCACAAAAAAAAGGATACAGCGGCGTAGCGATTTTAAGTAAAAAAGAACCCGATAATATCGTGCACGGCACCGGTATTGATTATATGGATCACGAAGGACGTAACATCAGAGCAGACTTTGGCGACCTGAGTGTTATGAGTATGTATTTACCAAGTGGGACAAATGTAGACCGTCTAGAACATAAGCTAAAATATATGGCAGACTTTCAGGCCTATTCTGAAGAGCTGCGCAAAACACGCCCTAATCTTATCGTGAGTGGCGATTATAATATTTGCCACGAACCTATAGACATTCACGATCCCGTACGTCTTAAAAATGTAAGTGGTTTTTTACCGGTAGAGCGTGAGTGGCTTAGCGGCTTTATCAACAGTGGTTTTACAGACAGCTTTAGACATCTTAATCCCGATGTTGAACAATACAGCTGGTGGAGTTATCGCGCAAATGCACGCGCCAATAATAAAGGTTGGCGACTGGATTATAATATGGTAAGCGAACCCTTAAAAGACAAGATCAAGCGCGCTGTAATTCTTCCGGAAGCAAAGCATAGTGATCATTGTCCGGCATTGGTAGAGCTCGATCTCAACACCTAAACAACCTCAGCACTAGCCTCGGGCTATTTAATTTGGATCATCAGGAAAATGTATTGCTTTTGTCTTAACCGAAGCCAATAATTTTAACCTCCAAACGTTGATTATAAAAAACAACCACAACCCTATGTTTAGAAAAGTCTGCCTTATCGTGGGCGCTGCCGCCACACTATCTTCGTGCGTTTCAGCAAAAGTGTATAAAGATCTTGAAGCTCGGTTTGCCGGTCTCAAAGCCGAAAATCAAGAATTGCAACAAGACCTTTCTCAAGAAGAACGCTTGAGAAAGCAATTTGAAGATCAAGCAGCTCAGCTAGAAAAAGAGCTCGCTCAAGCGACAAGTGAGCGTGATGATTTACAGCGTAAGTATGCTACAGCGCAAGCCAATCTCAAGAATTTGCAGGATTCTTATGACGCGCTTGAAGCCAATAGCTCTAAAGCTTTAGCCGAAAACTCAAAGCAAAATCGCGAGCTTTTAGCACAATTAGATGAGAAGCAGGCCGATCTCGCCGCTGAACAAAACCGACTGGAAAAAATGCAACGCGATCTCACCGAGCGTTCGCGTCGTGTTGAAGAGTTAGAGTCAATGATTGCTGCAAAAGATGCCAAAATGCGTGCCTTGAAAGATGCAATTTCTAAAGCCCTCGTAGATTTTGAAGGAAATGGTCTTACAGTAGAACAACGTGACGGAAAAGTTTATGTTTCGCTAGAGAACAAACTTCTTTTTGAAAGCGGAAGCTGGAATGTAGGTACCAAAGGACGACAAGCAGTAAACCAACTGGGTAGCGTATTGGCTCAAAATCCTGAAATCGCTGTTCTGATCGAAGGGCATACCGATGATGTGCCGTATGGCGGCAACGGACCTTTAAAAGACAATTGGGATCTTTCTACTAAACGCGCTACAGCTATTGTTGAGATTTTACGTCAAAATGCACAGATTGATCCTAAAAATCTTACCGCTGCCGGTCGTGGCGAGTTTGCACCGGTTGCTACAAACAGTACCGCAGAAGGTAAAGCAAAAAACAGAAGAATAGAAGTCATTCTTACGCCTAAGCTAGATGAAGTAACTAAGTTGCTCAACGATATATAAGTACATCCTGCTATTTGCTATGAAAATCTGAAGCCTCACCGGTGGAGTGAGGCTTTTATATTTTTACAATACCTTCGCAAGAAATCCAGATTTAAATGCGATATACAAAACTACCCGGAACTTCAATTGACGTAAGTAAAATTTGCTTAGGCACCATGACATGGGGCGAGCAAAACACCGAGGCAGAAGGTCACGCTCAACTTGATTATGCCATAGAACAAGGTGTAAATTTTATAGATACTGCAGAATTATACAGCGTTCCCGCTCGCGCAGAAACCTACGGAAGCACAGAACGCATTATTGGTTCTTGGCTGAAGAAGAGAGGAAAACGTGATGATCTCATTATTGCCTCAAAAATTGCAGGCCCTGCTGAAATGTCTAAACATATTCGTACCGGCGGCTATACCAAAGCAGAGTTTAAAGATGCGATTCACAAAAGTTTAAAACGCCTACAAACCGATTACATCGACCTGTATCAACTGCATTGGCCGGAGCGCAACACCAACTATTTTGGAAAATTGGGCTACACCCACGACACTGAAGAACAATGGCAAGATAATTTCAAGAAGATTCTTGAAGACCTTCAGGAGTTTGTAAAAGAAGGACTTATAAGACACGTAGGTGTGAGTAATGAAACGGCATATGGTTTATCGCGCTATATGGAAGAAAGTCGCAAAGGACTTCCTAAAATGAGAACCGTGCAAAACCCGTATAATTTGCTCAACCGTAAAGATGAAATTGGTCTCACCGAAATTATGCAGCGCGAAGAAGTGGGATATCTCGCATATTCTCCTTTAGGTTTTGGAACCCTCAGCGGAAAATACATCGAACAAACAGATACTGAAGCTTCCCGTATCAATAAGTTTCCGCAATACAGCAGGTATTCTAATGAGCAAGCTGTAGCAGCAACCAAGCGCTATCTCGATCTTGCTAAAAAACACGATTTGTCACTTACACAAATGGCTTTAGCCTTTGTAACCGACAGGCCTTTTATGACTTCAAATATTATAGGAGCTACAAACCTTGAACAATTGAAAGAAAATATAGGCAGTGTAAATATTCAGCTTTCTTCAGAAATCCTGGAGGAAATAGAAGCTATACATAAAGCGATCCCAAATCCTGCTCCTTAAGCAAAACAAAACAGTAAATAAGGCATCAAACCCTTTGGCGGTGCCAATAAACTACCTCAGGGCAAGCCCATGAGGCATTGCTTGGAAACAAATTTTTAATTTCGAGGCAAACCTCGGGGTGTAAAACCCTTTGGCGGTGCCAATAAAAAAGCCGCTTTGAAGCGGCTTTTTTATTTATAGCTTTGTCCCGTCCTGAAATAAGTTGACACAAATTCGACTTATTTATGAAAGACTCAGAAGGAGCTGAGAAGAAACGCACT